>JAHEKN010000064.1:0-7382 GCA_024638305.1 Gemmatimonadota bacterium
TTGAGGATCTAGGAGACGACCTGACCTAGACCCAACCTTTCTTCCTGAAATCCTTGAGCGCGGAAGCCCATTGGTCCATCTCGTTCGGGAGTCCGAACGACAGCCTGTTCCACTCGAGCATCGGCGGGAACGGGCGCCCGACCAGGAGTCCGGCCTCGCGCATGCGGCCGATGTAGGTCCCCAGCTCCCCGTTGATGCGATGCATGAGGAAGTTGGTGTTGGTCGGGAGGTACTCGAGACCGAGCTCGTCGAGGGTCGTGTGCACGATGGCCTTCGACTCCTCGTTCACGGCCACGCCGCGCGACACGACCCCGTTGTCCGTGAGGGAGGCCAGTCCGGCCGCGCCCGCCAGCACGTTGGGACTGTTTTGCACGGTGAATTCGTCCAGCCGGGCCGCGGTGTTGGGATGCGAGACGGCATAGCCCAGCCTCAACCCCGCCATCCCGAAGATCTTCGAGAACGTGCGCACCACAATCACGTTGGGTTTCTGCTCGATCCACTTGAGTGAGGGCCAGAACGAGTCGTCGGTCACGTACTCGAGGTAGGCCTCGTCCATCACGAACGTGGTGGTCGCGGGCGCGTCGGCGATCCAGTTGTCGATGTCCCGGGAGGACGTGATGGTGCCGGTCGGATTGTTGGGATTGCAGAAGTACACCACGGACGGCCGCCGCGACGCGGCTTCGCGCATGCGGCCGACGTCGTGCTGTAGATCGGCGGTGAGCGGGATGGCGATCACCTCGAAGGGGGCCGTGTCCTGATAGTCGTTGATGTCCTCGAACGTGGGTTCGGCGATGACGAGCGGGACGTTGGGGCCCTGGAACGCGTGGGTGGCCACCTGGAGGATTTCGGTCGACCCGAACCCGAGCGTGATGTTGGTGGGCTTCACACCCAAGTACTGCGCCAGGCCGTCGATGAGCGGTCCGCGATAGGCCGTGGGATACCGATTGGCGTCCACCAGGGCCCCCAACAGGGCTTCCTTGGCCGCCGCCGAGATTCCCAGGGGGTTCTCGTTGGAGCTGAGGCGGATCTCGCCCGAGGGGAGCCGTCTTCCTGGCCCGATGCCCGGCGTCCGTTCCAGTAGCGCGGCCAACGTGCCAGCCGATCCCGATGCGCCGACCAGGCCGGCGGCCATTCCACTGGTGACGAAGCCGCGACGATCCATGTGTCCTCCCCCGGGTGTGTGCAGTTGGCTCAATGTGGGGTGGGGGATGGGTGCGAGAAAGGGCGGGTGCTGAGGAGCGTCTGGCGAGCCCTCCGGCCTCAGCGCTCGAGGCGCCGCACGTACTCGGCCAGCGCCCGCATCTGCTCTGGCGTGAAGTCCGACGCGAACGTGGGCATGCGGCCGGGTCCCTCCCGCATCGCCGTGATGACGCGGCCCAGGTCCAGCCCCCGCGGAAGCTCCGGCCCGCTGTGCGCGCCTTCGCCGCGTTCACCGTGGCACGTCGAGCAAGCGTCGCCGTAGAGCGCCCGGCCGAGGGCGAGCGCAGAACCCAGATCGGCTGCCGGCACCGCCGTGGCTTCGTCAGCAGCATCCTGTGCGTTCTCTTCCTCCGGGACAGGCTCGTTGATCGGGTCGAAATCGGGACCTTCACCTGGTGGTGCTTCCGGTCCGAGCTGACCGTCCAGCGAGAACAGCCACACCCGGTCGCCGCGCGGGGCGCCTGCGAACAGGTTGCCGCCCGCGAGCACGACGACCAGTTGCTCACCCCCGTGCTCGAACACGGTGGCCGTGGTGTTCACCCCTGCCCCGGTTTGGAACTCCCAGAGCAGGTTGCCGTTCGACGAGTCCATCGCCGTGAAGCGGCCGTCGTTGCGGCCCACGAACAGCAAGCCCCCCGCTGTTGTCACCGAACCGCTGTAACAGATGTCGGGCCACTGCTGCCGCCAGACCAGCCGGTTGGTGGTCACGTCGATGGCGGCGAAGATCCCGCGGGGCGGCAGGTCGACGCTTCCAAAGCGCCCGCCCGCGAAGAAGCGCCCCGGCACCGGTGGGTTGTCGTAGCTCTCCCCGCCCCGGAACAGCCCGATTCCGTCCTGGGCGCATACGTAGTACAGCCCGGTCTCCGGGTCGTACGAGCTGGGCGGCCAGTTGGCCCCGCCGGTGATGGCGGGCTTCATCACCACGCCTTCGTCCAGGAAGGGCGTGAATATCCGGCCGCCGTTGACCAGCGTGTGGCCCTCGGGGGCGATGTCGATCTCCTGCGGCACGAACGCGTCACCGATCGGATGCGGCTGGGTGGCGGCCGTGGCCTGTCCGGGCTCCTGCGGGACCGGCCGCTCCTCGATGCCGATCAACGGCTCGCCCGTCACACGGTCCAGGAGGTAGACCCATCCGGTCTTGCCGGTCCCGGCGAGCCCTTTGCGAGCCTGGCCGTCGAGCTCGATGTCGAACAGGACGACCGGCGTGGGGAAGTCGTAGTCCCAGATGTCGTGATGCACCATCTGGTAGTGCCAGCGGTACTCACCGGTCGCGACATCGAGCGCCACGATCGACGCGGTGAAGAGATTGTCGCCTGCCCGGACCGCGCCGTTGAAGTCGGGTCCGGCGTTCCCCGTGGCGAAGTAGAGGAGTCCGAGCTCGGGGTCCACCGCGGGCGTCTGCCAGACCGAGCCTCCGCCGTACATCCAGAGGTCGTTGTCCTGGGGCCAGGTGTCGTGCCCCAACTCGCCGGGCCCCGGGACGGTGTAGAACGTCCATACGAGAGCGCCCGTATCGGCATCGTAGGCCTTGACCCGCCCACGCTGGGCGAACTCCGCCCCCGCGAACCCCGTGATGACGAGACCCTCGTAGTAGAGGGGCGCGCTCGTGATCACGTAGCCCTCCTCCCAGCGCTCGGCTTGTATCGACCAGGCCACCCGCCCCGTCTGCTGGTCCAGCGCCACCAGCTTTCCGTCGAGCTGGCCGATGTAGACCTTCCCCTCACCGAGGGCGACGCCTCGGCTGATCCACCCGCAGCAGATAGTAGAGATGCGCGGATCCAGGTTGGCCTCGTACGTCCAGAGAATCGCACCCGTCTCGACGTCGAGCGCGAACACGTCGTCGGCCCCCGTGGGCAGATAGATCACCCCTTCGTGCACCAGCGCCTGCGCCTCCGCCGAGTACTTGAGCGCGGTCCCGGAACCGCCCAGGCGGGTCTGCCAGACTCCCTTGAGTCCGGAGACGTTGGCTCGGTCGATTTGGGTCAGGGGCGAGTAACGCTGGTTGTAGAGATTGCCGCCGTTGGTGGGCCACGTGGTCGTGGGGAGCGCCGTCATGGCACTCGCCGAAAACGCTGCGTCGCCGGTCGCCGCGCGGTCGGCCGACCGCTCCACCGTTCGCTGCGCGGCCAGCTGGGGCTGAGCGGCGACCAGGAGGAGCACGGCGTACGCGGTGGAACGACTCACGAGCACGCAGAGCGGGAGAAAGCGCATGACGAAACCTCTGGAGTTGAGTGCCGACCCGCTCGGAATGAGTAGCCTGCGTGCGCGCCGGGGCGCCAGCGTCCGGCGGAGCCGTCTGGCACCCGGGCCACCGCCTCCCTACCATCAGAACAGCCATCCTTCCACCAGGAGGCGAGGTGACCACGGACCATCGCTCGCAGCGGGCCCCAACGGACGCGAAGCGGACGTTTCGGATCACGATCCCGCTGTTGATGGCGCTTTGGGTCGCGGCGTTCCCTGCCACCGTTCCCGCCGTCGCACAGCAGCAGGAGCTGCCGGTGGGGTTCCAGGTGGGGGAGGCGTTCCCGACCCTGGCGTTTCCGGCTCTCGAGGACGGTCAGCCCACGTCGATGGCCGATTTCCGGGGAGAGCGTCTGATCCTGCACGTCTTCGCGTCTTGGTGAGCGGGCTGTCGCGTACACGTGCCCGGGTGGCACGAAGCGACCGAGGAGCTGCGGGACGCCGGGAAGATCCGGATGGTCGGGATCATCCAGGAGCAGCACCCGGATCGGGCCGCGCTCTTCATGCAGTGGAAGGAGATGGGTTGGCCCCTCCTGGTCGATTCCTACAACCTCCTGGAAGTGCCGTACGTCCCGATTACGCTGGCGATCGACGAGCGGGGGATCGTGCGCCGCCAATTGAGGGCGATCCGCGATGGTCAGGTCATCGATGACGCGTTCCTCGAGGAGGCGTTTGCCCCTGCCGTGCCCCCGGGCGCCCGGGCTAGGCAAGCCGACGCGGCCTCGACGCCGACGGCGTCAGCGAGCCCGGCGACCACTCGACCCGACCTTGCGGCGCTCCGGGCGGTAGCCGTCCGCGAGGACACGCCCGACGCGTGGCGGGACTACGGAAACGCGGTCGCGGTATGGGGAGGGGAGGACCGGCTGGAACGTGCCATCGAAGCGTTCGGCGCGGTCGTGCGGGAGGAGCCGGAGGACGGTTGGGCGCTCTTTCGCCTCGGGGTGGCTCTGAGGGCACGCTACGATTCCGAAGCGCGGGGTCCCGACGATTTCCGGAACGCCGTGTCCAACTGGAGCGCCGCACTGGCGATCGATCCCAACCAGTACATCTGGCGACGCCGCATTCAGCAGTACGGCCCTCGGCTCGACAAGCCCTACCCCTTCTACGACTGGGTGCCGGTGGCGCGCGAGGAGGTCCGCGCCCGCGGGCAGGACCCGGTCCCGCTGATCGTGGAGCCACGGGGGTCCGAGTTCGCCGAGCCTGCGCGCGAGTTCGTCACCGCGGGGGCGGACGCTCTGGAACCGGACCCCAGGGGGCGCGTCCTCAGAGACGACGGTGACTTCATCACCGCGGAGGTCGTGGCCGTGCCCCCGACCGTGGCACCCGGGGAGGTGGCACGCTTCCACGTGACGCTCCGGCCGATCCTCGAAAAGCTCGCCCATTGGAACAACGAGGTGGACGAAACCGTCATCTGGGTGGACCCGCCGCGCGGCTGGGAAGTGGAGGCGCCGCTCCTGTCGCATCCACTCCCGCCGAACGAGGTCGTGAGCCAGGAGACGCGTATCATCGAGGTCGAGGTCAAGGCGCCTCGACTCACTTTCTCCGGCCCCGCTCGTATCCCGGCCTACGCGCTCTACTACGTGTGCGAGGACGTGAACGGGATCTGCATGTACCGGCGGCAGGATCTGGTGCTGAGCGTCCGCGTGGAGCGCGACCGATAGCGGTGATCCGCTAGTCGAAGCTCTGCTAGTCGAAGATCCGCTACCGACGATTGACGACTACTGCTCCGTCCTTCATGACCCAGCGGACACCGTCGAACAGCACGCGGATGTCGGACAGGGGATCCCCGTCCACGGCAACGAGGTCGGCGCGATATCCCGGCGCCACCCGACCGAGCTCGCCCTCCATACCCAGCAGCGCGGCGCCCCCCACCGTGGCGGTGGCCAGCGCTTCCGCCGGGGTCATCCCGGCCTCTACGAACCAACCGAGCTCGCGGGTGTTCTCGCCGAAGCCGGTGAACACGGCGTCCGAGCCCATGGCGAAGCTCACCCCGGCCGCGTGGGCTCGCCGAGCCGTCTCCAGGTTCCGGGCGCGGTAGGCGTCCAGGTTGGCACCGTCCTCGGCGCTGTATCCAAAGTCGTCCAGGTGGTCCGCGTAGTAGCGGTTGTGGTCGATCGTGGGCACGTAGACCGTGCCCCGGCGGACCATCTCGGCGAGGGTACGATCGTCGAGATCGACTGCGTGCTCCACCGACTCGGCTCCGGCCATCACCGCATCACGGCCGCCCTCCGGACCGTACGAGTGGATGGCGATGCGCAGCCCGTGCCGGTGGGCGGACTCGACGGCCGCGCGCATCTCTTCGAGGGTGAACGTCTGCACGCCCGTGACGTCGCGCCCACTCCCAGTCGAACCGTACACCTTGATGACGTCCGCTCCGGCTTCCACCTGCGCCCGGACGGCGGCCTCGATCTCCGACGCGTCTCGGACACGGCCACGCGGCCAGGCGGGGGATGCGCCCGGCTCGAGTGGGCGTCTCAGCTTGGAGAGGCCGTACCCGGCTCCGATAATCCGCGGGCCGACCATTGCGCCCCGCTCGATGAGGTCCCGCATGCTGAGATCGGCGTAGTCGCGGGCGCCGAGGTCGCGCACCGTGGTTACGCCCGTCTCCAGGGTCCGTCGCGCGTTCTCCTGCGCAAGGAAGACCGTTTCCGCGATGCGGCGCCCTCCGCTCTGCGACCAGGGCTGCGAGCCCGGAGCCTGATCCCAGTAGTACGTGATGTGGGTGTGCGCGTCGATCAGTCCAGGTATCCCCGTCAGCGGGCGGAGGTCGGTGACCCGTGCGCCGGCCGGAACCGCCGCGCTCCCGCTCCCCACCGAGAGGATCCGGTCCGCCTCGACGATCACAACGGCGTCGGGCACCACCTCGCCGGATCCGTCGATCAACGCCCCCAGTCGAATCGCATGCAGAGCGGACGGTGCCGGCACCGGCTCGGCACAGGCGGCGCATAGGACTGCGAATAGCGCCACGACCCTCGCGTCGGTCGGTCTCCTCATGGGGCGAACGGCGCGAAGTGCTCGCGCAGCAGGACGTTCAGTGCCTCCGCGGCCTCCTCGGGGACCCAGTGGCTGACGCCCTCTAGGATCTCGAAGCGGTAGGGGCCTTCGACGAACCGTGCGGTCAGCTCCGCTCCCTCCCGCCCGAGCGCCACGTCCTGGTCGCTCCACACGAACATCGTCGGCATCGAGATGGGAGTCGGTGCGATGGCGCTGCCACCCGCGGGGAGCGCCATGGCCCGATACCAGTTGAGGGCTCCGGTCAGCGCACCCGGCTCGGAGAGAAGACCAACGTATTCATCGATCTCGGCGGCGGTCAGGCCCGCACCGGCGTAGATGCCACGCAGCCGGCGGGCATCGTCGCGGAGGAACATCGCTTCCGCCGTGTCCGACCGGAACGTCTCCATATAGCCGGAGCGGCGCGCCTGCTCCCCCTCCGGATTGGCGAGCGCCTGCCCGAAGGCTGAGGGGTGGGGCACCGAGATGGGGACCAGCGAGAGGACTCGGTCGGGGTGCATCATACCGGTGAACCAGGCCACGGCCGCGCCCCAGTCGTGGCCGACGACGTGGAAGCTCTCGCGTCCGAGCGCGTCCGCCATGGCGACCACGTCCGCGACCAGGTTCGGGACCGTGTACGCCTCAACTCCGGCAGGGCGCGCGCCGGCCGAGTAGCCACGCTGATCGGGGGCAACGACCCGGAAGCCCAGGTCGGCCAGCACGGGCATCTGATATCGCCACTCCAACGAGCTCTGCGGAAAGCCGTGCAGCATGAAGACCAGCGGGCCGTCTTCGGGTCCAGCCGTCCGCGCGTCGAAGGTCAGCTCTCCTACAGCGATTTGGATTCGCTCGATCGGCGGGGTCGGGTCGGCCGCGTCCTGTCCCGTCGAGCTGCAGGCACCCACCAGGCCCGCGGTAGCCATCACGATGGCGATCACGACCGGGACTCC
>JAHEKN010000064.1:7482-18953 GCA_024638305.1 Gemmatimonadota bacterium
CGTCCTCCACTGTGGAAGTGATCTCCGCCCGCGGACGGCGCCAGCACGTCCAACGTGTGGTCCACCTCGCTGCTGAAGTACAGTTCTTTGCCGCTCGGATGGGACGTCACTCCGTGGGCGATGGGGAGACCCAGGATGACGTCCACGACCTCGTTGGTCGCGGGGTCGATGAGGTCGGCCAGGTCTCCGGACGGGTTGGTCTGCACGATTCACACGGTCTGAGCCGCGAGCCTCCTCATCGGGGGCCTCCGCGGGCTGCGGCAACCGACCGGCGGACGGCCCGCGCCGTGATCTGCGCGCGGTACTCCACCAGCCGCCGGCCGTTGGCGATGGTGTGCTCCAGCGGGGCCAGCTCGACGCCGTTGATGCTGAAGAGCCCCGCCTTCATCCGTTGCTCCGACCGGATGCGCGCGGGATCCGTGGTCGCGATGATCGAAGAGTAGTGGTAGTCGTCGTGGTACTCGTTGCGGGTGGCGACGCACTCGTCCGGCTCTTGGAAGATGCCCAGCTCCTGCTTGAGGAACTCGCAACTGTACATGTCCTCGGAGTAGTACTCCGGGATGTAGTGTACGCTGGCCGGCGTTCCATTCCAGGCAGCGTTCAGGGCGGCGGCCACGTTTTCCATCCCCCGACGGTTTCCGCCGCTGTCACCGATCAGGACCACGTCCGTGAAGCCATGCATGGCGAGGCTGTGGATCACGTCGGTGAGGAGGGCCTCGAACGTCTCCTGGCGGACGCTGACCGTGGCGTGGAACCGCATGTGCCCGGAGGGCGGGTCGATGCTTCCCTCCGGCACGAACTTCACGATCGGCGCCACGAGCGCGTTCCCGAGCTCACGTGCGATCGCCGCGGTGGTCGCCTCCAGCACGAAGTTGTGCTTGCCGCTCGCCACGTAAGGCCCGTTTTGCTCGACCCCGCCGGTGCCGACGATGGCCGTGGTCTTGCCCTCGACGATGGCGTCCCGAACCTCCATCCAGGTCATTTCCTCGATGAAGACCGTCTCCACTCCTTCGATGGGACGGGGGGCGTCGAGATCCTGCGCGACGGCCGGCGGAGCGAGCACCGCCAGGGCCAGGCAGCCGCAGAGCGCCGAGTGAGTCGGGCGGGTGCCAAACGAGGGGAAACGCTCCTTCCCGGGAACGGGTGCCCCGAGAACCTCACGGACAGGCATCCGTCGCATCGCAGATCCTCCATCTCGTGGTTCAGGGACTCCTAATTGGCGGAGCAGGCCGCCTCGGCGCCACCACCGGCACCCGTTGACCCCACATCCGTATGTGAGATATATATAAGCCATCAATAGATTGTCGACTTAGGCATCAGGGGTTGCGATGAGCCCGACGATGACGCCGCTCACGTACCAGATTCTGCTCGCGCTGGCCGACGCCGAGCGGCACGGATACGGGATCATCAAGGAGATCGAACACCGGGCGGGTCCCGCGTCGGCTCCCAGCACGGGGGCACTCTACCTTGCCCTACAGCGCATGTCCGCTGAAGGCCTGATCCAGGATGCGCCCGAGCCTCCCCCCGGATCGGAGGTCGATGCCCGACGACGGTACTACCGCCTCACGCTCCTGGGTCGCCAGCGGGCCGTGGAGGAGTCGACTCGCCTGGCCACGCTCGTTGCCGCCGCCCGTGCCAAGAACCTGCTGACCGGAGGTGCGGCATGACGCGCCGGATCGTAGTTGCCATCCTCCGGCTGGCGCCGGCGTCCTTTCGGGATCGACACGGCCAGGAGTTCCTGGCGGTGCACGATCAGCGATCGGCGACGGCCGGCCGGGGTCCGGGACGGTTGCTCTTCGCCGCGCGCGAGACCGTGGGCTCACTGGTCCTCGTGGCTCGGCTGCGCCTGCGCGGCGGCTCCCCTGCCGCAAGCCCGTGGTCGCTGGTCACGGCGCTCAGCGGTTTCGGACAGGACGTCCGCTTCGCTTTCCGCACCATGCGACGGAACCCCGGATTCGCATCGGTGGCGGTGCTCGTGCTGGCGCTCGGGATCGGGGCCAACGCCGCCATCTTTTCTGCCGTCAACGCGTTCTTCTTCCGGCCGCTGCCGTTCCCAGACTCCGGGCGGCTGGTGACGATCTTCGAGACAAACCCCGAGTTCGGATGGGACGACGCCACCGCGGCGCCCGCCAACATGCTCGACTGGCGAGAGCAGGTGGATGCCTTCGAGGACGTCTCCGCCTACTCCGAGCTCACCAGCCAGATCACCACGTTCAGCGACGGGCAGCCAACGCTCATGGGGGGCACCGGAGTGGTCGGCAACTTCTTCCAGGCGCTCCGGGTGGAGCCGGCGCTCGGGCGTACCTTCCGGATGGAGGAGACCTGGGACGGCTCCGACAACGTGGTCGTGATCAGCCACGATCTCTGGGTGGACCACTTCGGGCAGGACCCGGAGATCATCGGCAAGACCATCGAATTCTCGGACAGCTCGCCGGAAATCATTGGTGTCATGCCGCCGGGATTCCGATTCCCGAGCGAGCAGACACAGCTCTGGTTCACGATGGGCTGGGCAACTGGCGCGCGCGAGGAGGCCTGGTTCCGTAGAGCCCACTTCGTGCGCGCATTCGGCCGGCTAGCCCCCGGTGTGACCGAGGAGCAAGCGAACGCGCAGCTACAGGTCGTGGTCCGTCGACTTCAGGCCGAATACCCCGAGACCAACTCGGTAATGGGCGCAGGGCTCATGCCCATGCGCGACTTCCTCATCAAGGGCGTCCGCACGCCGCTGCTGGTGCTCCTCGGTGCCGTCGGTCTCCTGCTACTGCTCGCCTGTACCAACGTCGCCAACCTCATGCTCGTTCGGGCACACGAGCGAATCCGTGAAGTCGCGCTCCGTCATGCGTTGGGCGCCGCCCGGTCCCGCGTGGCCCGTCAGATGCTGACCGAAAGCACCCTCATCGCCGTGCTCGGAGGCCTGGTCGGGCTGGGACTGGGTTGGGCCGGCGTCAAGGCGATCGCTGCTTCCACCCCGCTCGGGATCGCCGGCGCGACCAACCTGGCGCTGGATTATCGGGTCGTGCTCTTCACCTTCGCAGTCGCAGGACTGAGCGGCGTGCTCTTCGGGACGGCGCCCGCTCTGAGCGCGATGGCCGGAGACCCCCATGCTGCTCTCCGCGAGGGGGGACGGGGGGCCTCGGGTACGCGGCGCTCGCTCCGGGCGGTGGGAATGCTCGTCACGGCCGAGGTCGCGCTGGCCCTCCTGCTGGTCGTGGGCGCCGGGCTGATGGTGCGTACGTTCATGCTGCTGCGGGAGGTGGACCCCGGGTTCCGCACGGAGGGGGTGCTCGCCGTGCAATTCACCATCCCGAGCTCTCGCTACGCCGAGCGGGATCAGGTCCTGGACTTCTACGACCGCCTGATCGAGGGCCTGGAGGCCAGACCCGGCATCACCGCCGCGGGCACCGTCGGCCAGCTCCCGCTGGCAGGCACGAGTTGGTCGAGCCAGTTCCAGGCCGAGGGTTGGCCGCCGGAACGCGTCGGTTTCGAGATCCTCCATCGGCGGGCCGACACCGACTTCTTCGAAGCGGTCAGGACGCCCCTCGTCCGCGGTCGGCTGTTCGAGCCGACCGACGGGCCGGACGACCCGCTGGTGGTCGTGATCAACGAGACGTTCGCACGGGAGCATTTCCCGAACGAAGATCCCATTGGTCTCAAGATCGCGTACGACCGTGCCGCTACAGCGGAATCGACCTGGTACGAGATCGTCGGGATCGTGGGCGACCAGCATCAGCAGAGCCTGGCGCTGCCGCCACGAGCGGAGGTGTTCGAGAATCGCGATCAGGATTGGTCGCGCTCCAATTGGGTCGTGATTCGTGGCGAGGGCGACGCGGCCCGACTGACCCCGATCGTGCGCGCCGTCCTCGAGGAGATGGACCCGCTCATCCCGGTGTCAGCCACCCGCACGCTCCGTGAGGTGTGGAGTGGATCGATGGCGCGCGAGGAGCTCGTGCTCACGCTACTCGGGATCTTCGGAGTCGTGGCCCTCCTCCTCTCGTCGGTGGGCGTCTACGGCGTCACGGCGCAGGCCGCACGGCGACGCACCCGGGAGATCGGCATCCGGATCGCGCTCGGGGCGGGCGCACCCGACGTGCTGCGCATGATGCTCCGGCAAGGTCTGGTGGTCGTGGCTCTCGGGCTCCTCATCGGACTGGGCGTGGCGCTCGTCGCAACGCGGGCCCTGTCCTCGCTCCTCTACGGCGTCGAACCCACCGATCCGGGCACGCTCGCCTCAGTGATGGCCGTTCTGGGAATCGTCGCCCTCGTTGCCTGCTACGTACCCGCGCGGCGGGCCACGGCGGTGGATCCAGTCAGGTCGCTGAGATCGGACTAGCGGGCCCAGTCCCTGGGGGGCGACGGGTGCAGGAATCCTGGGACGTGATCCTGAAGACGTTCCATCCGTCGTACTAGAGGGCGGAGCACGTTGTCTTGTTCACGTGTCGCGCGGCGGACATGTTGACGAAGGCTCGCCCCTCCCCCCCACGGATCAGAGGCGAACGAACGTCCCATGGAGGCCCTCAAGAGGCTTGCCCGGGAGATCCATCGCCGGAGCGTCTGGCAGGTCATGGGCGTGTACGCACTCGGCGGATGGTTCGCCTTCGAGATCGTCCAGTCTCTGACGGAGGGGCTCGGACTCCCGGAGTGGTTCCCGGGCCTCGCGTTCGTGCTGCTGATCATCGGGCTTCCGATGGTGCTCGCCACCGCGATCGTCCAGGAGGGCCTCGGCGGACCCCAGCCTCCCCCGCTCGGTCTGGCCGACGTTGGGGATCTGCCCCCAACGGAGCCGACCGCTCTGACCATGCTCTTCACCTGGAAGAACGCCATCGGGGGCGGGGTGTTGGCGTTCGCGCTCTGGGGTGTGATCGCGGCGGGCTGGCTCCTGTTCGGGCCCGGCACCCTCGGGATGACCAATGCGAGCTCCGTTGGCGCCGATGCACGCAAGAGCATCGCGGTGCTTCCCTTCACCAGCGTACGTAGCGACGAGGACAGCGAATCGTTTCGCGTTGGTCTCCACGACGAGCTACTGACCCAACTGTTCAAGGTCGGTGATCTCCGCGTGACCTCCCGCACCTCCGTGCTCGAGTACGAGGGAAACGCTCCCAACGTCCGCCAGATCGGAGAGGAGCTGGGGGTCGGAGCGTTGGTCGAAGGCAGTGTCCAGCGGGAGGGCGAAACCGTCCGGATCAACGTCCAACTGATCGACACGGCCACGGACGAGCACCTGTGGGCCGAGACGTACACGCGTCGCCTCTCGGCCGCCAACATCATCCGCATGCAGGGCGAGGTCGTCCGCGACATCGCGAGGACACTGCACGCGGTTCTGTCGCCTTCCGAGGAGCGCCGCCTCGCCGACGTCCCGACGGAGAGCCTGGAAGCGTACGACCATTATCTCCGGGGTCGGGCGAGAGAGGTCACGCGCGCGCACGCGGACCTGTTCGAAGCGGCGCGCATGTACGAGCGGGCGATCGCGTTGGACACCGCGTTCGCCCTCGCGCACGTGCGGCTGGGAATCGTGCACAACGCCCTGCACTGGTTCGGGGCGGACCAGACCGAAGAGCGGCTGGCCCGGTCGCTGGCCTCCATCGAGCGGGCCTTCGAGCTGCGACCTGGGCTGCCTGACGCACACCTCGCCCTCGCGCGCCACTACTACCAGGGGCGGGGAGACTTCGAACGCGCCCTGAGCGAGCTCCAGATGGCTGAAGCGGGACAGGTAGCCGATGCCGAGCTCTACACCGTGCGCGGGGCGATCGAGCGCCGCACTGGACGCCTCGATCAGGCCGTGCTGTCGTGGACGCGGGCGCTCGAGACCGATCCCCGATCGGCCGGGCTGTCATGGGACATCGCCAATACGCTCACGGCACTCCGGCAATACGAGGAGGCCGACCGCTACTACGACCGCGCGCTCGAGTTGGCCCCGGGGGAATGGACCCAATACCGGCGGCGCGCGTGGAATCGGATCGCGTGGACGGGAGACCTCGAGGAAGCCCGCCGCATCATGGCGGGGGGCGAGGCGATGGTTGACGAGGCTTCAGCCGCGGAGCGCGCCTGGCACTGGTACGAGCAAGCTCTGCTGGACAGGGATCCGGAAGAGGCGCTCCGCCACGTGCTGGACCTGGAGACGGAGTGGATCCCCGTGCAGTTCGGCGCCGTCTCCCGTTCGAGCCTCATCGGTGAGGCGTACTGGCGCCTGGGACAGGCGGAACGGGCGAGGGTGCACTTCGAGGCCGCACGCGGCGCGCTCGAGGCTCGGCAGGCCGCCGAGCCCAACGACCCGTTCGTGATGCAGGCCCTGGCCTGGGTGTTGGCGCGCTCGGGCGATAACGACGAAGCCCTTCGACTTGGCCGCATGGCGGTCGAGCTCTTGCCACCGTCCCGCGACGCCTGGCTCGCGCCCGACCTGCTTCGCGATCTGGCCGCGTTGTACTCAATCGTCGGGGAGCACGAAGGGGCCATCGGCGTTCTGGAGGGCCTGATGGCCGGCCCCGCCCGATCGGTGTCGCCCCACGTCCTGGCGATCGATCCGGTGTGGGACCCGCTCCGCGACTTGCCCCGGTTTCGGGCCCTGGTTGCCGAGACTTGAGCGCGGTCTCGAACTAGAACACGGTCTCCGGCATGGTCAGCAGTGCCGCGTAGAGGTCGATCGCATACCACAGGTTGGCGATCCGCAGGTTCTCGTTCGGTGCGTGCTGATTGTTGTCGTGGTTGGCCACTGGCACGATGATGGCCGGCTTCCCAGCCACATCCGTGAACAGGTGGAGCGGAAGCGTGCCGCCCATCCCGGGAGCCAGCACCAGGGAGCCCTGGCCGAAGGCCCGGTCGGCCGCGGCCCGGGCGGCCGCGATGACCTCCTGCACATAGGGGTCGGCCATCGCCGTGCGTGCGGCCGGGGAGCCCCCACCCCCGGTGACCTTGGCGATCCGCGGATGCCGGAGCCGCGTCTCCATGTCGGGATCCTCCGCCACGACGTGGAAACCCTGAGCCCGGATATGGTCCACGATGATTTGCCGCATGTGGTCGGGCTCGGTGCCTTTGACCAGTCGGATTCCCAGCGACGCGACGGCCGTGTTGGGGATGACGTTGCGCGCTAGCTCGCCGGTGTTGCCGCTCGTGAGCCCCCGGATGTTGAGCGCGGGCAGCAGCAGCCGCTCCGGGAGGCTCGCGGGCTCTCCCTCGGAGTGCGCCATACCCAGCTCCCGCTTGAGCTCGGCGTCGTAGTCCGGCATCCCTTCGAGGGCGGCGCGCTCCTCCTCGCCGATGGGCTCCACGGTGTCATACCACCCCTCCACGAGCACTCGACCCTGGTCGTCCTTCATCGTGGCGAGCAGTCGCGCCAGGATGTTGCCGCTGTCGGGAGCCCAGTTCCCGTAGTGGCCCGAGTGCAGGTTGCGGGTGGCTCCGTAGACCGTGACCTCCATGCCCATGGCGCCGCGCACCCCGAATGTGAGCTGGGGCCGGCCGCTCTGATGGGCGGGACCGTCGAAGAACAGCCAGATGTCGATGTCGTCTAGCGTCTCGCGCTGCATGTCCATGTACTGACCCAGGTGGGCGGAGCCGGCCTCCTCCTCGCCGTCGAAGAAGAAGATCAGGTTGGAGGAGGGCGTCAGACCGGCCTCATGGAAGGACCGCAGGACCGGAAGGATGGCTGCGATTGGGGCCTTGTCGTCTCCCGCCGAGCGCGCGTAGATGCGCCATTCGGGATCGACCGCGTCTCCGGGCTCCGGGAACGCGCGCGGAACGCCACCCGCGTCCATCGATGCCGTGTAGAGCGTGGGCTCGAACGGCGGGTGGGTCCAGTTGGTGGGATCCACCGGCTGCCCGTCGTAGTGCACGTAGATGCCCAGGGTGCGCTCGGCGCCGGGGACCATCAGCTCGCCGTAGACCAGAGGCGGCGCACCCTCGATTCGGAGCAAACTGGACTCGACGCCCACCTCGATCAGGCGGTCACGGATGTACGCGGCCGCCCGGTTGATGTCCTCGGTGTCCCGCGCACGGTTCGGATAGGACAAGAGCTCGCGGAATTCAGCGAGGAGCGCCGCCTCGTTGGCCTCACGAAAGGCGCGAGCGACGTCGGCGCCGGATTGCGCCGTGAGCGCCGATCCCGGAAGGCAAAGAACGGAGAGCGCCACTGCCGCGAGCAGGGAGCCGGATGTGCGCATCGTCATCGGTTGGCCTCGTACCAGGCTCTGAAGTCGTCGTGCGTGGATCGCAAGATCTCGAGGGTCTCGGTCCCGGCCGCGCCCCCGGCGTGAGCGTACTCCGGACGGCGGTCGTCTCCCGAGAGAGCGTCCGCCAGGCGCGCAAACACGCGTGCCTTCACGCTTTCCGGGAGGGCGGCGAAGGCGTCCGAGTGGATAAGGTAGCTGACCGGACGCCGGAACAGCCGACCGTGCAGTTGCAGCTCACGTAGGGATCGGCCCGAAGCGTCCACGGGTCCGAGGCCCTCGAAGTGCTGTTGGAAGCCGCTCGTCCCCCGGATCGGCGCGTCGAGCGCCGCCTCACCCACGAACAGGAGCGCCTGGGCGAGCGGGTCGACCACCGTCTCGAGCCGGGCCGCTACCTCGTCCGCGCTCAGCCCCACGTTGCGGTTGTCGTAGAGCGCCGTGCGCGCCTCCCAGTTGGCGCGGGTGATCATGTTCTGGACCGCGATCTGATGCTCGAGCACGAGCAGAGCCACGATGTCGCTGTGCGGCGTCAAGTATCGGCTCGTGTCGAGCAGGGCGGAGAGGTCGGTGAGATTCCCTCCGCCCCGGAGGTCCACTCGCTCCGCCTCCCCGGCATTGAGCACGGCCACGTTCCCCATGTGTCGCATGCTCCCGTGGCGGCCCGTCACGTACCACCCACCCCAGCGGCGCTCCAGCGGCGTCCGGTCGGTCGTGAGGTTCCACCCGCCGTGGAAGACCGTTTGGCCGCGGGGACTCGTGACCCCCGACCCGATGAGGAAGCGCGGCACCCCCCCACCCGTGAGCGAGTACGTGTCGTGGCACTCCAGGCAAATCGTCTCCCGCTGGAACGTGGGCCCCGGACGCATATCGCTCTCGAGCGTGTAGAAGACGGGGCCGAGCTGGGCGTCCATGGTGCCGATCTCGAGCGCCTCACCGCCCGGGACCCACGCCACGTAGGTGTCGTCGTTGAAGTAGATGGCCCGCGGCGTCGAGGCGGTGATGAAGGACGACTGCAAGCTCGTCTTCGAGAACACGAGCACCTGGGAAGACGTCGAAATGCCGAGCGCGTCCAGGAGCGCCGGCAGGGCGCCATGGCGCGGATCGACCCCGAGCGTCAGATCTCCCTGCGCCAACTGGCGACCCAACTCCGCCACGACATTCGTGGGGGTGGCGGTTTCGTACGCCATCACCGGGTACTCGGTGGCGTAACGGAGGACCTGTGCCGACGTGCCGAGCGGAGCGAGCGCGAGGAGTGCGACCCCAAAGGCCAGCGTGATTCGATGGACGAGCATGCGCGATGGTACAGTCCCGCGGAACCCCGGGGTAGATGCGCGAGCGCGTCGCCCGCTCAGGCTGGACGAAGCGCCGGCGGGCGCGCAGCATTGCCGTTCCCGACCGCTCAGGTCCCCGATCCGGAGTGGATCCAATGAGGCAACCTCCGAGCTACCGGCCCGTCCACGGCTTCTGGGGTCGGCGCGTCCCGGTGCTGGCGCTCAGTGCTGCGATCCTCGTCCCGGCCTGTCGGATGGAGCCGGCAACCGGTGGGGTGACCGCTCTCGAGGAGCTGTTTGCCCAGTACTGGGAGTTCCGCCTGGACGAGGACCCCCTGCTCGCGACCTCGGTCGGCGACCATCGGGCCGACCAGCACCTCCCCTCCGTCACCGTCGAGGCCGAGCGGAGACGAGCCGAGCGGGCGTCCGGGTTCCTGGATCGGCTGCGGGCCATCGACCGCTCGTCCGTCGGCCGCCAGGACCGAATCAGTTACGACATGCTGGAGCGGGAGCTGGAGATCGCCCTGCGGGATTTCGAGCTGGGCGCCTACCGCTTCCCGATGACCGTGGACGACGGGTTCCACATTGGCTTCGCACGCCTCCCCGCGAACCACCCGTTCCGGAACTCCGACGACTACCGGAGCTACATCGCCCGCCTGGACGGCTGGCCGCTTTACGTCGAGGAGCACCTGGCTCTGCTCCGGGACGGACTCGCCACCGGAATGACACTGCCGCGTGTGATCCTCGAAGGGTACGAGGTGACGATCGAGACCCATGTGGTGCAGGATCCCACGACGAGCGTGTTCTATGCGCCGTTCTCGTCGTTTCCCGTCACCGTGCCGGCGTCCGACACCGCCTCTCTCCGAGCACAGGGCATCCGGGCGATCCAGGAATCCGTCGTGCCGGGCTACGAGAGCTTTCGCGACTTCATGGCCGGTGAGTACGTACCGGATGCGCGCACCTCCATCGGCGCATTCGAGATGCCAGGTGGGCGGGCGTACTACGACCACCAGATCCGCGTGTACACCACGCTCGACGACGTCACCGCAGAAGAGATCCACCGGATCGGCCTCGACGAGGTCGCGCGCATCCGATCCGACATGGAGGCGATCATCGATGATCTGGAATTCGCGGACGGCTTCCCGGCGTTCCTCGAGTTCCTCCGGACCGACCCCCGCTTCTACGCCTCCACGCCAGAAGACCTGCTCAAGGAGGCGGCGTACATCGCCAAGGAGATGGATGGAAAGCTGCCTTCCCTCTTCGGTCGGCTCCCCCGCTTGCCCTACGGGATCCAGCCCGTGCCAGACCATCTTGCCCCGAAATACACGGGTGGGCGCTACATACGTGCCCCGGTCGGCGGGACCCGGCCCGGCTACTACTGGGTGAACACCTACGCCCTCGAGAGCCGGCCGCTCTACGTGTTGCCGTCGCTGACGCTCCATGAGGCGGTCCCCGGTCATCATTTGCAGAATGCACTGCGACAAGAGCTCGACGGCCTTCCGTCCTTCCGCCGCTTCTCGAGCAACTCGGCCTATGGCGAGGGCTGGGGGCTCTACTCGGAATACCTGGGGGTCGAGGCGGGCATCTACAAGACGCCCTACCAGCACTTTGGGCGCCTCACGTACGAGATGTGGCGGGCCTGTCGCCTGGTGGTGGACACGGGGATGCATGCGCTGGGATGGACGCGTCAGGAGGCCATGGACTTCATGGCGGCGAACACCGCATTGTCGCTTCACGAGATCCGCACCGAGACCGACCGGTACATCTCCTGGCCCGGTCAGGCGCTGGCCTACAAGCTCGGCGAGCTCAAGATCAAGGAACTGCGGGCGAGGGCCGAGCAGGCCCTGGGAGAGGCGTTCGACGTGCGGGCGTTCCATGACCTCATCCTCGCCAATGGTGCGGTGCCGCTCACCGTGCTGGAAACGCAGGTGGATGCCTGGATCAGCGATTCTGCTGCGTCCTGACCCACACTCGTTGCGTCCGCGCAACGCTTGCGGAGGGTGATTCTGGGCTGGAGTCGCCTCCGGTTGCTCCTCGGGGCGAG
>JAHEKN010000239.1 GCA_024638305.1 Gemmatimonadota bacterium
GATCGCGGAGTCCCCCATCACCGACGGCGTTCTCTGGGTGGGCTCGAACGACGGCCGCTTGAACCTGTCGCGTAACGGCGGGCAGGACTGGGAGGACGTCTCCGGCAACATTCCCGGACTGCCCGAGTGGGCGACTATCGCGATGGTCGAGCCCTCACGCTGGGACGAGGCGGCGGCCTATATCGCGGTGGACAATCACCAGCAGGCGGACTTCGACCCCTATCTCTACAAGACCACCGACTTCGGCGCGTCCTGGACCCGCATCTCCGACGGGATCCCGCGCTCGCCCCACAGTTTCACCCACGTGATTCGCGAGGACCCCGAGCGGCCCGGCATGCTCTACGCCGGCACGGACAACTCCGTGTGGTTCTCGCTCGACGACGGGGTCTCGTGGCATCCCCTCCGGAACAACATGCCGCCCGCCCCCGTCTACTGGTTGACCATCCAGGAGCGGTTCGACGACCTGGTAGTGGGGACGTACGGGCGCGGCTTCTACATCCTTGACGACGTGTCCCCGCTACGGGCACTCGACGCCGAGACCGTGGCCGCGGACGCGGAGCTTCTCCCGGTGCGGCCGACCTGGCGGTTCAATCGGGTGCAGGGGATCAAGACCGAGCGCAGCCACGTGACCGGCCAGAACCCGCCGGACGGGGCCCCCATCAATTACTGGCTGGGCGGTGAGACCGCCGGGCGGGTGCGTATCCAGATCGAGGGGCCGTCCGGTGACACCATCCGTGTGCTCTCCGGATCGGCGCGCCCCGGCCTCAACCGGCTCACCTGGGACTTACGCTACGAGCCCACTCGGACACCGCGTCTTCGCACCCCGCCCCCCGGGATGGATTGGGTTCCGCTGGGCCCCGACGGCTGGCGGCCGCTCCGCACATGGGACCTGGACCTCTTCCGGGGCCAACTCGGGCCGCGCGTGACTCCGGGTCGCTACACGGTTCGCCTCGTGCACGGTGACGTCGAGCGCACGCAGACGGTGGATGTCCTCCAGGATCCCAAGTCGCAGGGCACGCTGGCCGATATCGAGGCGCAGGTCGAGCTCGGCCTGACCCTGCGCGACGAGATCGACGACCTGGTGGAGATGATCAACGACCTGGAGTGGACGCGGAAGCAGCTCGACGACCTGCAGGCTCGATTCAGGGAGGAGGACGACGACGAGGCCAACCGCCGCATGATCCAGGTGTCCCAGGATCTCGAGCGCGCCGCCATCGAGATCGAAGACCGCCTGTTCGACATCTACTTGACGGGTGCGCGCGAGGACGCGTTCCGCAACCCGATGAAACTGTATGGTCGTTACAGCGCGCTATCACAGGACGTGTCCTGGTCGAGCTCGGACTTCAGGCCGACGATGCCACAGGTCGAGGTGCACCAGGTGCTCCGGACGCGTCTACTCGAGGCCCAGTCGATGTTCGTGAAGCTCTACGAGGAGGACGCGGAGGCGCTCAACCAACTCCTTCGCGACCGACGGATTCCGGTTATCATTTCCGACGAGGCGCCGGGCTG
Source organism: Gemmatimonadota bacterium (assembly GCA_024638305.1). GTDB lineage: Bacteria > Gemmatimonadota > Gemmatimonadetes > Longimicrobiales > Gaopeijiaceae > JAHEKN01. The sequence goes on from JAHEKN010000239.1 coordinate 1,510, forward strand.
AGCGGCCCGCGCGGTCGCTCGGGCAACCCATGCGGGCGCGCGCGCCGTCCAACGCGCGTCACCACACATCCCACGTCAGGAGGATCGAGGATGCGGACCTTCGCCGTCGCTCTGCTCGTCGCCGGAGTCGCTGCCTGCGCCGGAGAGGCTGGAGCCACTTTTGAGCAGGGGCAGGCGCAGGACGGACTGACCCTCGTGGCCTCCTACCCGGAGTCCTTCGGGCTGGTGCGCGGGGTGCGCGAGCTCCCCGACGGCACCGTGCTCGTGGCGGACCCGCTGTCCAAGACGCTCCAGAAGGTCGATCTGGCGGCCGGAACCGCGGGGGTTGTGGGTTCGGAGGGGCAGGGTCCGCGCGAATGGACGCAGCCCGACATCGTGTATCCGCTGCCGGAGGGCCGGTCCCTCCTGGTGGACTTGGGGAACGCGCGCTTCACGGTGCTCGAGCCGGACCTCTCGTTCGGCGAGACCTTCCCGCTGGCGTCCGGGCAGCCAGGACCGGGAGGTGGATTCCAGGTGCGCCTTCCGGAGGACGTGGACGGCGAGGGCCGCATCTACTACCAGGGCCGAGTGATGATGATGGGCGGCGGCGATCCGCCGACGCACGCGCCCATCATGCGCTGGAATCCCTGGACGGACGCCACCGAAGAGGTCACGGAGGTCATGCTGCCGCGGCGTGAAGTCAGCCGCTCCGGCAGCGGTGACAATCAGAACGTTCGCATCCAGCAGATCCCGCTGACCCCCCAGGACGGCTGGGCGGTCGGGCACGACGGGACGATCGCGATTGCGCGCGTGGATCCCGGATACCGCCTGGACTGGGTCGCGCCCGACGGCAATGTGAGACGTGGGCCCGCGGTCGCATTCGACCCCGTGCCCATCGGCATGGCGGAGAGGGAGACGTGGATCGACGAGTCTGCGCGCCGGGGAGGGGGCGTGGGGGTTTCGGTCGAGGCGGGACCCGGGGGCGTCCGGACGAGTTTCTCGCGAGGTGGCGCTGGCGGCCGGCAGGGCGTGAACGATTATCAGTGGCCCCAGGTCAAGCCGCCGTTCGATCCGAGCGGGGTCTTGGTGAGCCCCAGTGGTGAGGCTTGGGTGCTCCGGAGCGCGCCGGCCGGAGCGGGCGTCACCTACGACGTCTTCGACCCGACTGGAGCACTACGCACCCAGGTCAAGTTCGACGGCAGTCGCCGGGTGATCGACTTCGGGGAGGAGTCGGTGTACGTGGTGCGCTACGACGAGTTCGACCTCCAGTTCCTGGAGAAGTACTCGCTCCGCTGACCGGTCCCCTGCCGACTCGCCGTTCTGTGACGGGGCCGGTCGGGTCACCACCTGGCGCCGGACGCACCGAGTGCGTGCGGGCGGTCGTTCAATGCGTGAGCAGCAGGGCGATCTCGTACGTGATCAGTAGCGCGTACCCGCCTACGATTCCCTTGAAGATCCAGCGGACCGGGACACGCCCGAGCACGGTTCCGTGGTAGCACGCGACCATTAGAATGACGGCTGCGCCCGTGATGGCTGTCTTGAGGTTGGCGAAGAGCTGGACGTCGTCCGCGATGAGGATCGCCATGAGCGGATTCCACTCCTCGACGATGCCCTCGCGCATCAGAATCAGCGTGAATGTTGCGTCCAGGCAACTGAGGACCACGATGCTCACGGCCATCCAGAAGACCGGACGCTCGTAGACGTCGACCCCGGTCGACCTCGCATCGGGGACCCGACGGGGGGTGCGTCGGCGCCCTGCCAGGGAGTAGCGCCAATCCGTGAAAAGCACGTGGGTAGCGCGCCGATCCCCGTGTCCACGTCTGTCCATCTCGTCGCCCTTTCCGCTTCGGGGTCGAAGTCCGCTCGGCCTATGTGGGCCGAAAAGGCGCTCCGTCTCCGGGCTCAAAAGCCGCTGCTGTATTCAGAGTCGTGAACGCAGAGCGTGTGCCAAGGAGGCTTTTTAGGGGCTGGCCCCCTCGGCCTGGGCGTAGACCTTCATGGGGTAACTCCGGCAATCGGGCGTGTTGTTGCCGCGAACGCAGCCGTTGTATCGCAGCAGGGCCCGCCGGACGTCACCCTGTGACCGTTGGAGGTACCGGGCGAACACACGCGCGCCGTGGCAGATGTTGGCGTCCAGGTCCTCGAGGTCGGCCGATGGGCAGCCCAACGTCCCGGCATGAAACGGCATCACCTGCATGAGTCCGACCGCCCCGACCGGACTCCGTCGATCCAGGTCGAGCCAGGGGTTTTCGACCGCGAGCACCGAGGCCAACAGTTCCGCACTGATCCCGGTTGCTCGCGCCTCGCGTTGGAGGGCCAGGGCGATTCGCACCCTCAGTTCCTCATCCGCGTCGGTGCGGAAGCCGGGCCGCGTGAGGATCTCCGTCAGGGGCTCGATGTCCCGCTCGTAGCGCGCCTCGATCCAGCGCGCCCCCTCGTTCAGCCGGGCCGACCGGGCTTCCAGCTCGGTCAGGAGCCGCCCTGGGGCGGACGGCACGTACTCCTGGCTGCGTGTGGTGGTGGGAGGGTGGAGCGGGGGCTCCGCAACCGGAAGTCGGGAGGTCGCGACACAACCCGCCAGCCAGCACGTGGCGGCGATCACCAGCGGCCCACGGGACGCACCGGGCCTGGCGGGATTCTCGGGCTCTGCGAGCTGCAAGAGGGGTCCTCGCGCGTCGAGTCACACCAGAATACGCACTCGACTCCATGCGCGCGAAGAAACATCTGAACCGGACACGGGCCGCTCCGAGTCGGCCGCGAAAGCCTCTTCAGCCCGCCGACCTCCACCCGCTAGGGTCAGCGCTCGCCCGCCCACCCGGGGCCGCGTACGAACCGCCCGGGAAGGGCGCCCGTGTGCTCACCATCGGCGAGCACGCCTACACCGTTCACGAAGACGTGTCGGACCCCGGTGGCGTACTGGTGAGGCTCCTGGAACGTCGCGTAGTCCTGGATCGCGACCGCGTCGAACACCACCACGTCGCCGTAGTAGCCCACCTGCAGCCGCCCCCGATTGGACAGCCCCAGGTTCTCCGCAGGCAGACCGGTCAACCGTCGTACCGCTTCCTGGAGCGGGATCACCTGTTCATCGCGAACGTAGCGGCCAAGCAGGCGCGCGAAGTTTCCATAGGCGCGCGGGTGCGGGTTGGACGACAGGAAGACCCCATCGGGCGCGAGGGAGCCGGCGTCCGACCCGAAGCTC
>JAHEKN010000240.1 GCA_024638305.1 Gemmatimonadota bacterium
CCGGACGATGGCACGCAGCTCGTGGTCGCCCAGCCGTTCGACCAGCCCGTGGAGCTGGGCCTTCCAGTGGAGGAGAACTGTCGTGCCGCCGGCGACCACGGTCGCCGGCAGCGCCCAGCCACGCGCGACCGTGACCCCGATCAGGTACACGACCAGGGCCGCGATCTCGGTCGTCATGCCGGGCTTGGGACTGCCCGCGTGGGTCTGCACCATGTTTGCGACGATCAGCATCAACGAGAGCGCCACGAGTCCCGTGAGCTGCAGATAGGCCTCGTGCTGGGCGTCGAGGATGGCGGCGAGCGCGCCCATGACCGCAATCAAGGGGAAGGTCCGCACCCCGGCGAAGTCGTCCGTGGACCACTGGCGCTCGAGCCCGACGAGCAGGCCTAGCCCGGCCGAAACCCCGAGGATCAAGAAGATTTCCGGATACGCCACCGTCTCTCCCGCTGTGAGCACCCTCCGCAGCCCGCCCCAACTGGGCCGAAAGGATAGCGACCCCCTGCTCCTTCGGGTACCTTCCACGCATGACTTCGTCCAGGGCCCGCAAGACGGCGCGAGCTGCTGCCGCAGCGAGAAAACCACCGCAACCATCGCTGGAAGTACCACCGCGTAACCCAGGAATTTCTTTGGACTTGGACTGGATACACGCAGTTCGGGTCAATCGTAGTGCCGTGGAGCGTCGCGCCGCCACGATGGGAACGCGGCGGAGCGTCAAGAAGGCATGGCAGGCGGCGTGGCTGGTCCGCGCCGTCCGGCTCATGGACTTGACCACGCTCGATGGATCCGACACGCCAGGACGGGTGGAACGCCTTTGCCGCAAGGCCCGTCAGCCCGTGCGCCCGGACCTGCTCGAGGCGCTCGGGATCCGGGAACTGGGACTCCGCACCGCCGCCGTTTGCGTGTACCACGAGCGGGTGGAGACGGCCGTGCGGGCACTCGCGGGCAGCGGCATTCCGGTCGCCGCCGTCTCCACGGGCTTCCCGCATGGACAGAACCCCCTTCCCCAGCGCCTGGACGAGATCCGAGCCTCCGTCGCTGCCGGAGCCGAGGAGATCGACGTGGTGCTCACCCGGAGCCACGTCCTCACGGGCCGCTGGGAGGCCATCTACGAGGAGGTGTCGGAGTTCCGCGAAGCTTGCGGCTCGGCTCATCTGAAGGTCATCCTGGGCACCGGCGACCTCGCCATGCTCAGGACCGTCGGCCGAGCGAGCCTGGTGTCCATGATGGCCGGCGCCGACTTCGTGAAGACCTCCACGGGGAAGGAGGCCGTGAACGCGACCCTGCCGGTGGGCCTCACGATGGTGCGGGCGATCCGCGCTTACCTGGAGCGCACCGGCTACCGGGTCGGGTTCAAGCCCGCAGGGGGGATCCGGACCGCCAAGCAGGCGCTGGTCTGGCTGATCATGATGAAGGAGGAGCTGGGTCGCCCCTGGCTCGAGCCGAACCTCTTCCGCTTTGGCGCGAGCTCGCTGCTCGGAGATATCGAGCGCCAGCTCGAACACCATGTCACCGGACGCTACTCCGCGTCCTACCGTCACCCCTTGGCCTGACCGACATGCCCGACGTCGCGGAGATCTTCGAGACCATGGAGTACGGACCCGCTCCCGAGAGCCGCGAGCGCGTGCAGGAGTGGCTCGACACCAAGGGTCGGCGGTTCGGCCACTTCATCGACGGCCGCTGGACGGAGCCGGAAGAGAGCGAGCGCTTCGAGACGTTGGCGCCGGCCACGGGACAGCCGCTTGCGGAGGTCTCGCAGGGGACGCCGGAAGACGTCGATCTCGCCGTCCGGGCGGCGCGGCGCGCCCTCAAGGGGTGGCGGGGGCTCAGCGGCCACCAGCGCGCCCGCTACCTGTACGCCATCGCGCGCCGCATCCAGAAGGACGCCCGCATGTTCGCCGTGCTGGAGACGATGGACAACGGCAAGCCGGTTCGGGAGAGCCGGGATCTCGATATCCCGCTCGTCTCACGACACTTTTCGCACCACGCGGGTTGGGCCCAACTGGCCGACACCGAGCTCGCTGGATACGTCCCGGTCGGTGTGGTCGGGCAGATCATCCCGTGGAACTTCCCGCTGCTGATGCTCGCGTGGAAGATCGCCCCTGCGCTCGCGACCGGGAACACGGTCGTGCTCAAGCCCGCCGAGTTCACGCCCCTCACGGCGCTCCTCTTCGCGGAGGTCTGTCGCGCCGTCGGCCTGCCGAACGGTGTGGTCAACGTGGTCACTGGCGACGGGCGCACCGGCGCCGCACTGACCCATCACGATGACGTCGACAAGATCGCCTTCACCGGATCTACCGAGGTGGGCCGCCTCATCCGCGAGGCCACCGCTGGCACCGGAAAGCGGCTGTCGTTGGAGCTCGGTGGTAAGTCCCCCTTCCTGGTCTACGACGACTCGGACCTCGACAGCGTGGTCGAGGGTGTGGTGGACGCCATCTGGTTCAACCAGGGCCAGGTCTGCTGCGCCGGGTCACGCATCCTGGTGCAGGAGGGCGTGCACGAGGAGCTGACGCGCAAGCTCAAGGCGCGCATGGAAACGCTCCGCATGGGCGACCCCCTGGACAAGGGCGTCGACATGGGCGCCATCATCGCGCCGGTCCAGCTCGACAAGATCCAGAAACTGGTCGAGGAGGGGCGTGCGGACGGTGCGGAGATCTGGCAGCCTTCGTGGAGCGTGCCTCGCGAGGGGTACTTCTACCCCCCGACCCTCTGCACCAACGTGTCGGCGGCGTCGGAGATCGCGCGGGTCGAGATCTTCGGGCCCGTTGTGGTGCTGATGTCGTTCCGAACGCCCGACGAGTCCGTGGAGCTGGCCAACGACACCCGCTACGGCCTGGCCGCCAGTCTTTGGACGGAGGACATCAACCTGGCGCTGGACATCGCTCCCCGGTTGAAGGCGGGCACGGTGTGGATCAACTGCACCAACCTCTTCGACGCGGCCTCCGGGTTCGGGGGATACCGCGAGAGCGGCTATGGTCGCGAGGGTGGACTCGAGGGACTCTGGGAGTACGTGCGGCCGGAGTGGGAAGAGAAGGCGCGGCTTCGGAACCCTGCGGTCGTCCCCATCGAGGCCGACTTGCTGGGCGTGTCGCCCGCAGCGGGCGGCGGGAGTGTGGCGATCGACCGCACCGCCAAGCTCTACGTGGGCGGCAAGCAGGTGCGTCCCGATGCCGAGTACGCGCTCGTGATTCGGGCGCACGACGGTGCCGCGGCCGGTGAGGTGGGGCGTGGGAACCGCAAGGACATCCGTAACGCCGTCGAGGCCGCCCACGCGGCGGCGCCCGGTTGGGCTGCCCGCACCGCCTACAATCGGGCGCAGATCCTCTACTTCCTGGCCGAGAACCTGGGTGCGCGCAGCCACGAGTTCCAGGATCGGCTGCGGTCGCTCACCGGGGCCAGCAAGCGAAAGGCGTCGCGAGAAGTGGAACTGACGCTCGAGCGCCTGTTCACGTACGCCGCCTGGGCCGACAAGTGGGAAGGGCGCGTCCATCCCACGCCCTTCCGCAACGTCACCCTGGCCATGCCCGAGCCGTGGGGTGTGCTCGCGGTGGTCTGTCCGGACGAAGCCCCGCTCCTGTCCTTCGTTTCGCTGATGGCGCCGCCCCTGGCCATGGGGAACGCAGTGGTCGCAGTGCCTTCGGAGCGGTGGCCGCTCCTGGCGACCGATTTCTACCAGGTGCTCGACACGTCCGACGTCCCGCCCGGCGTCGTGAACATCGTCACCGGCGTGCGTGCCGAGCTGGTCTCCGTCCTGGCCGACCACGACGACGTGCCCGCGCTTTGGCACTTCGGGCCCGCGGAACTGGGTGGGGTCGTGGAGCGACGCTCGACCGGCAACATGAAACGGACCTGGGTCGACCACGGGCTCGCCCGCGATTGGATGGATCCGGACCAGGCGGAGGGCGAGGAGTTCCTTCGGCACGCCACCCAGATCAAGAACATCTGGGTCCCTTACGGCGTCTGAGCCGGCCTCGCTAACGGATCAAGAAAGAGCGGTTGAGCGGCGTCTGAATCCGGAGTCGCACCCGCTCGCCCGGATTCACCGTCAGGCGCGGCGTCGTGTAGCGGTCGCTCGCCAACAGGTTGATCTCGATCCGCAGGTCACGGGTGAACGGCCAGTCGATCGTGAAGTTGCCCTGGCCCTTCCCGCTCACGGTGCCCAACCGCTCGCGACCGCCGTCCGTGATCGCGTGGAGCGTCGCGTCGTTGAAGTCCATGTTGTCGACCTGGAGCTGGATCCGACCCGCGTTGGCGCTGCCGGCGTCGAACGGACTCGGGGGCCTGGACGTCGACGAACACCCGACGAGGACCGCGCAGGCGGCGGCAATGATGAGGTGTCGTCGCATCAGGGTCCTCCTCGGGGCTTCCCAGTTGTCGACCGGCGTACGCTCCGCTCTAATCTAGCACGCGGGGCGGGAGCCGCATCGGCCCCCGCCCCGTGCCCTCGCGGAAGGTCTGCTCAACCGCAAACCACTCGACTCCGTTGCCCGACCTCCACCCTCACTCGCTGATCAGGTTCGGGATCCGGATCGTCTCCAACCCGGCCGCTCGCAGCAGCTCGTTCAGTCGAGCCACGTCCTCCTGGATGATGATCCGCATCTGCTGGAGCTGACCGTCGAGCGAAGTCGAGAGCGTCGTGAAGACCGAATACGACTGATCGGTCGGCGGCGCTTCGGCCGACTCCACGACG
>JAHEKN010000065.1 GCA_024638305.1 Gemmatimonadota bacterium
GCTCCACCCGCCACACGGAAGATCTCGTCCATGAGTGACCCCCGGAATTCCCGACCGCAGCCCGTGTTCCTCGCGTTCCTGACCGTTCTCCTATGCGCCGGACCTGCGGTCGCCCAGGACCGCCCGACGGTGCGTCCCGACGAATACGGGCGATGGGAGAACCTGGGCGCCGCGTCGCTCTCTCCCGACGGCGAGTGGATCGCGTACCGCGTCACCCGGGTGAGCGGCCAGAACGAGCTCCGCATCGCCCGAGTGGCGGCGGGCCCCCCGGCCCGGGTGGCGGAGTGGGGTGTGCGGCCCGTGTTTTCGCCCGACGGACGATGGCTCGCCTGGGAGATCGAGGTATCCGAGGAGGAGCGCGAGCGGCTGCGCGAGGCCGGCGATCCGGTGCGGAGCGGCATGGGGTTGCTCGACCTGGCCGGTGGCGAGCCCCGCACGCACGAGGAGGTGCAGTCGTTCGCGTTCGACGCCGAAGGGAGCTTCCTGGCACTGCACGGCTACGCGCCGGACGAGCCGGAGGGGAAGGGGGCCGACCTGCGGGTACTCGACCTGGAGGACGGGTCGACCATGACGTTCGGCAATGTGGCTGAGTTCCATTGGAGCGACGTCGGCTCCGTGCTCGCGCTCGCGGTCGCTACGGGGGACGACTCCGGCGGCAACGGCGTGCAGACGTACGACGCCAGCACGGGGCGGGTGCGGGCGCTCGACTCGTCCGCGTCGGCGTACGTCGGCCTCGCCTGGCGGGAGGGTGCGCTCGACCTGGCCGTGCTCCGGAGCGTCGGCGGAGCGTCGGACGAGCCGACGGCGCACGAAGTGCTGGCCTGGCGAGACGTGACCACGATCCGGCCACGCCCGCTGGTGCTCGCCGCGCACCACGAGGACATCGACGGGGACCACGAGATCGTTCGGCACGCGCCGCCTCGTTGGTCGGACGACGGCGCCATGGTGGCGATCGGGCTCCGGCCCGCCGAGGGTGAGGCGGCGGAAGACCTGGACGAGCAGCCGGACGTAACCGATGCCGGCGGGGAAGGGGGGGCGGAGGCGTCGCCACCGTCCGAGGATGAGCCCGAGCTCCCCGCCGTCCAGATCTGGCACAGCAAGGACGTCCGGGTCTACCCCCAACAGACTGCTCGCCGGTCGGCTGACGGGCGCAGAACGCTCCTCGCGGTATGGCACGTCGATGCCGGCCGGGTGGTCACCATCGGCACCGACCTGCTGGCGGGCGCCGAGCTCCTGGGCGACTGGTCGCACGCCGTGGAGGACGTTGCCGAGCCCTACGGGTGGGGCGAGATGTTTGGCCGTCCCTACCACGACGTGTGGCTGATCGACGCTTCGACCGGCGAGCGCGAGCTACGGCTCGAGCGCGTTCGCTACGAGTGGCCGAGCCCGGGCGGGCGCTACCTCGTCTCGTTCGACGGCGAGGACTACTCGAGCCACGACCTCGTGACCGGAGAAACCAGGAACCTCACGTCGGGCGCTGCCGCAGAGTTTGCCGACACCGAATACGACACGCCCACGGACATGCTGCCGCCACACGGCTTCGCTCCGGTCTGGCTCGAGAACGATGCCGGAATGCTGCTCTACGACAAGTTCGACGTGTGGCGCGTCGCGCTGGACGGCTCGGCCACCCTCCGCCTCACGGACGGGGCCGCGGAGGAGCTGATCCACCGCGTGGCGTTCCTGGCCGACGACGACGTGCCTGGAGTGGACCCCGCCGAGCCCATCTATCTGACTCTGCACGGCGACTGGACGGAGACGCGTGGGTACGCTCGGGTGCTTCCGGGCGGCGACGTCGAGCGGCTGCTCCTCGAGGACCGGTCGGTGTCGGGACTCATGCGGGGGGACTCGGCCGACGTCTACGTCTACCGGTCCATGGCGTTCGATGACCCGCCGGACCTGTTCGCGGCGGGGCCCGACCTCAGGTCGGCCAGGCGCGTCAGCGAGATCAATCCGTTCATCCGCGACTACGCGTGGGGCCGCTCGGAGCTCGTGGACTACGTGAGCGAGTCCGGCCGCCCGCTCCAGGCGGTTCTCTACTACCCGGCCGACTACACACCCGGCGAGCGCGTTCCCACGATCGTCTACACGTACGAGATGCGCTCGCAGACGATCCACAACTTCCAGGCTCCGAGCGAGCGCAGCTACTACAACTTCACGGCCTGGACCCAACACGGGTACGCGGTGCTCCAGCCGGACATCGTGTACGAGGCACGGGAGCCGGGCATGAGCGCGCTCGCCTCCGTGCGCGCCGCGGTGTCCAAGGTGGTGGAGATGGGCGTGGCCGATCCCGACGCCGTGGGACTCATCGGCCACTCGTGGGGCGGCTACCAAGCCACGTTTCTGCCCACACGGACGAACATCTTCGCGGCCTCGGTGGCCGGCGCGCCGCTCACCGACTTCGTGAGCTTCATGGGCCAGATCCACTGGAACAGCGGAGGTCCCGAGCTCACCCACTGGGAGACCGGCCAGGCCCGCATGGAGGTGCCGTTCTGGGAGGACCCGGAAGCGCACCGCCGCAATTCGCCCATCCACGAGGTCCAGAACATGGAGACGCCGCTCCTGATGGCGTTCGGGGACCAGGACGGAACGGTCGATTGGGACCAGGGCACCGAGTTCTACAACTTCGCCCGCCGGGCCGGGAAGCAGATGGTGCTCCTGGTCTACGAAGGGGAGAACCACGGATTCAGCGACGAAGCCAACCAGATCGACTACCATCGCCGCATCCTGGAATGGTTTGGACACTACCTGAAGGGTGAGCCGGCGGAGCCTTGGATCACCGACGGGGTGAAGCTCGATGATCTGGAACGCGAGAAACGCCGTGTGGCGAAGAAGAATGGCGCTCCCCCGGTTCACTGAGCGGCGCGACCGGGCCGGGTCGGTGGCTCGTCGCCCCCGGCATCGCGCCGGCAAGCCACCCGTGCTGCTGCTGGCGGTCCTCTCCGTAGCGTCCTGCGATGCGGACGGACGGACGGAGCGGGCCGGGACGCCCGAGCTCCGCGCGGCCCTCTTCGACACGATCCTGGCGCGCACCGAACGACGCGAGGCCTTCTCGCCGCTCAAGGAGGCGGCGATGTCCTACCGTCCGCTCGACGAGATGGCGGCGCTCCGTGATCAGGTCGTGGCGGCCGACACGGAGGAAGAGCTCTACTACGCACTCGTCCGACTGAGCAACGCGAGACGGGACCACCATCTGTCAGTGACGCCCGTCGCGGCGGGGCTCCGCATCCAGGGAGGGCTCGCCCTACAGGCGCCGGTGCGCGTGTTGGGCGACTTCACTGACCCGGAGACTCCCGAGTTCTTCGTTTCGGCGGTCGACCACGGGGCTCTCGCGGAGGCCAATGGGCGGCGCGCCGCGGCCGAGTTGCCGATCCCCGGGGATCGCGTGGTCGCCGTGGACGGCCGCACGATTCCCGAGTTCGTGGAGGACTTCGAGCCCTATATCCCCTACTCGTCCCTGCACGGGCGTCTCTGGGACCTGGCGTCCATCATGACCCACCGGGACCCGGAGCAGGTCCCGCCCTGGCTCTACGACCGCGATGCCGGGCTGACCCTGGAGCTCGAGCGAGACACGGGCGAACGCGTCTCCGTTACGCTTCCCTACGTGGAGGCGGGGCGGGTGTCCCTGCCGTTCGCCGACGTCCCTCTCTATCCGGGGTTCACGAGCGTCCTGGAGCGGCAGAATTTCCATGTCCTGCTGCCGGACGACGGGAGACCGATCGTGCTGCTCCGCTGGCTCGACTTCGAGGACGAGCTGGTCGCCGACGTGGCGAACCTGATCCACCTGGCGGAAGCCCGCGATCTCCTGGGACACACGCTCGTGATCGACGTCACCGGCGGGAGCGGCGGTTCCGGCGGCGCCTACGCCATTCAGCGGCTCGTCTCCCGGCCGTTCAAGACCACGTTCGGCAACATCCGCCTCAGCGATGCCGGCGTCCGTTGGGTCGAGGAGCGGATCGCGCGCGGTATCGAAGACGCCCCGACCCTGGACGGGTACGATCTCAGCGGGCGCTGGCTGGTCGAGTGGCTCACCACGGACGTCCAGGAGGCAATCGCGCGTGGTGACGAGTACTCGAACGCGGTCCCGTTCAAGTCCGCCCACCTGCCCAAGGGCTCGGATGGCACGCTGTCACCGGCGGACGTCCACTTCCGTGGGCCCGTCGCGATCCTGAACGGACCCAATGGCGGATCCCACCTGGACCAGTTCGTGGCCATGTTCGCGGACAACGGTCTGGCCGTCACGGTGGGCATGCCCGCGGGTGGGTACAGCAACACGTGGGAAGCGACGGAAACAATCTCGTTTCCGGGCATGGGGACTGGCGCGAGGACTGGCACGAGAGCGGGCGCGGCGCTGGTGGACTTCATGTGGAACATCGGACATACGCTGCGGCCCAACGGCCAGATCCTGGAGGGGAACCCTGCCGAGCCCCAACTCTACATCCCGCTCACGAGGGCCAATTTTCGCACCTACCACCAGACCCTCCTCGGCGAAGGCCTGCGACTCGTCCGTTCCCGACCCGTCATCTGAGCGTCGTCGGGGACGCTCGGCCGCGGTCCTGACGGTCCTTTGCCCGGACCTTGTGGACTCGCCGGAGCACCTTGGACCCACCGGACTGCCGCCGACGCACACAACCAGCGGTAGCACGAGCACGTGGTCCGTCGTACGATGGCTCCTCACGCGGTCCCCCCGTGTAATCCGCCGCGTAGGACAGTTTCATCGTGTTGGATCCGCTGTTGCGCCTTCGGCTTCTCGGAGCCCAGGCGGTAGAAGGTCCTGAGGGGCTCGCTGACGGACCGGTTGTGCGCGCGCAAGCGTTCTCCTTGCTCGCGCGGTTGGCGGTTGGGAGTCGCGGGGGGGTCCCCCGCGACCGACTCGTCGCGCTCTTCTGGCCCGATTCGCCCGCTGAGAGGGGGCGCCACGCTCTGTCCAACCTGCTGTATCAGGTGCGCAAGGGGCTCGGCAAGTCAGCAGTCGAGAACCTGGGGGACATCGTACGTCTCCGGCCCGACGCATGGACCGTGGACCACTGGGTGTTCACGGCGGCGGTCGCCGAAGAGAACCACGAGACGGCCGTGGAGGCCTACCGGGGACCGTTCCTGGACGGGATCCGGGTGAGCGGTGCCGCGGTGGAAAAGTGGATCGACGCGGAGCGTCAGCGGCTCCATCACGACTACGTGATGGCCCTGGAGAGCCTCGCGCAGGGAGCCGCGCGGGCCAACGACGCCCGAGCTGCCGTCTCCTGGTGGCGGCGGGCGGTTGGCGCGGACCCCCTGCACTCGGGGCGCACCACGGAGCTGATGGTCTGGCTGGCACGAAGCGGGAACCCCGCCGCCGCCCTCCGCGAGTCGCTGCGGCACTCGGACCTGCGACGGGCCGAGCTGGGGCTCCCTCCGGATCCGGCGGTGGAGGCCGCAGCGGATGCCATCAAGCGCGGTGAGATCCCGGCGACGGAGTCGGATTCATCGGTGGCGGACCGGGGAGCGCCGTCGTAGCCTGAGCGGATGAACCGACGTGAGCTGCTTCGGGCCGGTGGCCTCGGCGTCGTCGGCCTCGGGCTGAGTGCCTGCGGTGGGCGCGCCGGTCTTGGGCCCGGGCCACCTGGCACACGCTTCCTCCCGCCCGTCGAGGCGTCCTGGGATCGGGTGATCCGGACGACCGTCGGGCTCAGGCCACATCGACGGAGCGGTTTCCGGGTCGAGGCTGAGCGTTTCGACGACCGCACTGTCGTGCACAACTACGGGCACGGCGGGGCGGGGATGTCCCTGAGCTGGGGCACCGCCTCTCTCGCGGCCGACCTCGCCATCCGGCACGAGAGCCGGCAGGCGGCGGTGATCGGGTGCGGCGTCGCGGGGCTCACCGCAGCGCGCCAGCTTCAAAGGCGTGGGTTCGAGGTCACGATCTACGCCAAGGCGGTGCCGCCGGATACCACCTCCAACATGTCCTGGGCCAGCTTCACGCCCACGTCCGGCCTGGTGGAGATCGGGAGGGAAGCCCCCGGCTGGCGTCGGCAGTTCAGGGCTGCTGCCGAGATCGGCTATCACCAGCTACAGTTGCTGGTGGGACGGGGATACGGCGTTTCCTGGATCGACACCTATACGTTCAGCGACCAGGTGCGGCCGAGACGGGAGGACCAGGGAGGATCGGCTCTGTTGCCCGCGGACCTCCAGACTGGACGGGTGGTGCTCCAGCCCGGACAGCACCCCTTTCCGGCCCGGTTCGCCACCCGACGGCCGGCGCTCCGCATCGAGCCCTCCATCTACCTCGACGCGCTGGTGCGCGATTTCCTGACGTTTGGTGGCAACGTGGTCATCCGCGCGTTCGACCGCCCGGCCGACTTCGGCTCGCTCGAGGAGACCCTGCTCGTCAATTGCACCGGCCTGGGCGCTCGCGCCCTCCTCGGGGACGACGAGATGGAGCCGATCAAAGGCCAGCTCACCCTGCTCGTGCCGCAGGGCGAGATCGATTACTCCACGCTGGGTGGGATCCCCGCGCGGGGCGCCGGTGGCTTCATCCACATGATGCCTCGAAGCGACGGGATCGCGCTCGGCGGGACGAACGAACGGGGAGAGTGGTCGCTCGAGCCGAACGAGGAAGCGAGGCGCAGGGTCGTGGAGGAGCACATTGCGCTGTTCCGTGCCATGCGTTCGTCCCCTGGCGCCGCGCGCGTCGCAGCGTCCGTGACGCCCGACCCCGTCCCAACTCTGGAGAGCTTCTTCGGACTCCAGTCCTGAACCTTGGCGATCAGAGCGCGCGAGGTCACCTTTACTGGCTTTGGGCCCTGCCCGGCCGGTGAGCATCGCCCGGGGGACGCACGTGAGGACTGGAAATGAGTGAACAGGCTCCCCGAGCCGCTCTGATGGGAACGCACGTGACCGCCGAGGACGTGGTGCGCGTGTTCACCGGGTTCTTCGAGGAGCGCGATCACCTGCGCATAACCGGCGCCCCGCTCGTCCCGAAGAACGATCCCACGCTGCTCTTCATCAATTCGGGGATGGCGCCCCTCAAGAACTACTTCCTGGGCCTCGATGAGCCGCCCCATCCGGATCTGGTCAACATTCAGGGCTGCATCCGCACGACCGACATCGAAGACGTCGGCGACCGGCACCATCTGACCTACTTCGAGATGCTCGGCTCCTGGTCGATCGGCCGCTACTGGAAGGACAAGGCGATCGAGTTGGCGTTCGAGCTCCTGACCACCGGGTTCGGTTTCCCGGTCGATCGGCTGTACGCGACGGTGTACGCCGGTGACGAGGCGCTCGGCATACCCCCGGACGAGGAGTCCATTCGCTGGTGGACGGAGGTCGGCCTCGACCCGGATCACATCGTTCCCCTTGGCAAGGACAACTTCTGGGGGCCGGCCGGACAATTCGGGCCCTGCGGACCATGCACGGAGGTGTTCTTCGATACGGGTGCGGATTATGGCCCCGAGTACGTGCCAGGCGGGGAGTTCGATGACAAGGGACGGTACATCGAGATCTGGAATGCCGGCGTGTTCATGCAGTACGACCTGCAGCCTGAAGGACTCACGCCGCTTGACATCGTCAGCGTCGACACCGGGTCTGGGCTCGAGCGGATGGTCATGACGCTCAACGGGCACGAGTCCGTCTATGAGACCGACACGTTGCTTCCCATCGTCCAGGCCGCCCGTTCTCAGCTCGGAGACGTGCAGGCGGGCGTTGCCGAGCTCGTCGCCGACCATGTGCGGTCCGCCGCCTTCATCATGGCCGAGGACGTGGGGCCCTCCAACACGGGGGCCGGATACGTGCTCAGGCGCCTCATCCGGCGGGCGGTCGCCTCGGTCCTGACGCGCGGGTACGAGGACTTCTCGTTCGATGAGGTGCTCGACGCGGTGTACGGCGCCTGCCGGTCCTGGAACGCCCACGTTGCGGCGCACCGAGACCAGATCGGTGAGATGTGGCGTCGCGAGCAGCGCGCGTTCGAGAAGGTGATCGGCCGAGGGCTCGATCGACTCGAGGCCCTGACCGAGGGCCCCGCCCCTGAGATCTCCGGCGAGGACGCCTTCCGCCTGTTCGCTACCTACGGCCTCCCCATCGACACCCTCCGCGAGCACGTGCGCCTGCGCGGTGGACGCGTGGACGAGGAGGGGTTTGCCCGGGCGTATGAGGAACACCAGGAGCGGTCGCGCCAAGGTCTCGACTCCGAGGGGCCCTCGATCGACGACTTCGCCGTCCGGCTGCCCGCTACGGTGTTCACCGGATACACGGCCACGCGCGGAACGGGCGTGGTGCAGCTGATCGTGGGCGAAGACGGCGAGATGGCCTCGGCGGAGGCCGGCGAGTCGGTGCAGATCGTGATGGACCGCACCTGCTTCTACGCCGAGGCGGGCGGCCAGGTGGGGGACGTGGGGGTCCTCCGCGGACCCCAGAGCGCATTGGACGTACAGGACACCACCAAGGACAGTTCCGGGCACACGGTGCACCACGCGGTGGTCCGCGAGGGGAGGCTCGACCGAGCGGATGAGGTGGATCAGGAAGTGGACGCGGAGCGGCGGCGCGGCCTCACCCATCACCACTCGGCCACCCACCTGCTCAACGCCGCTTTGCGCGAGGTCCTGGGACTCCATGTGGAGCAGGCAGGGTCCAAGGTCGAAGCGGACCGCCTGCGGTTCGACTTCCGGCACGACGCCAAGCTGTCGGACGACGAGCTACGGCGTGTGGAGCGCTCCCTGAACGCCCACATCCGGGACAACCACCCCACGGAGACCCGGACCGTACCGTACGCGGCGGCCCTGGAAGAGGGGGCGATCGCCGTTTTCGACGAGAAGTATGGAGACGACGTGCGCGTGGTGAGCTTCGGGGAGGCCTCCAAGGAGCTCTGTGGAGGAACGCACGTGTCGGCGACCGGCGATATCGGGCTCTGCCTGATAACGGGCGAGGGCAGCGTCTCGGCGGGCGTGAGGAGAATCACGGCTGTGGCGGGCGCGAGCGCGCTCGACCGCGTCCAGTCCCAAGCGGAGCAGCTCAGCGGCGTGGCGCAGCGACTGTCGAGCCCGGTGGACCAAGTGATTCCAGCGCTCGAGAGCCGTCTAGCGGGGGCGGGCGACAAGGAACGCGACGACGCGAAGGCGCCGCCGCTCTCGGAGCTCTCCGACCAGGTCCGGACGACGCCGGACGGGACGCGGGTCCTGGCGACCGAGCTCGCTCTGCCGGCCGCTGCCCTCCGCGAGGCGGCCCTGGGCTACGCGGAAGCGCTCGACGGCGTGGTCCTGCTCCTGGGCCCCGAGGGCGACAAGGTCCGGTTCGTAGTGTCGGTGGCGCGGAACCGGACCGACCGGTTCGACGCCGGTGCGATCATGGCGAACGTCGCGTCGCCGCTCAACGGGCGGGGCGGGGGAAAGCCCCACCTGGCGCAGGGCGGGGGCGACAATCCGGCGGGTGTGACCGCGGCGCTGGCCGCGTTCACGGAGGCGGTGGGAGCCGGGTCTTCCGACTGAAGCTAGTGCATGCGTGCCGGCCCGGACTCCTGAAGGTGCCGGGACGGCCAGCTCTCAACCTTCTTGGACGGGCGGATTACCAGACCGCCTCGTAGCCGTCCGCCACCAGGTTCCAGCGCTCGCCATAAACATGCACGCGCCGGGTGGGACCTGTCTCGCTTTCGAGGACCCTTCCCGCGTGCGTCCAGGCCAGGATGCTGCCCTCGAAGTTGTAGACCTCGTGTCCGTCCGCATTGAGTTGCTCGGTCACCTGTGCGCTTCGGTACCCGACCGTGCAGTAGGCGACGGCGGTCCGATCGGAATATCGACCTGGATCGGCCAAGAACTCCTCGACGGTGATCGCGCCGGGAAGCACGGACACAGTCCGCTCTTCGGGTGTGCGTGCGTCGATGAACACGATCCGGCCGTCGTCGTGGAGTGCGCCGACCTCGGCCAAGCCGAGCGAGGGCGCGTCGGGGAACTCCTGCCGGGTCTCCTCGATCATTCGCTCGAGCGCTTCGAGTCGCTCCGCTTCGGTCCGCACGGCGCCATCGACACAACCGCCCACGACACTCGCCACGAGTGGCACGAGTACCACGATTGCCAGGCGCGCCAGGCGCTCGTGGCAATCGTGGCGTGCCAAAGGCGCCTTGAGCGGCGTCGCCCATCCCGGTGTCACGGGAATCCCCATGTCTCACCTCGTTCCCTGGACTCCTGAAGATATACCTGGAGGCCACGGAAACGTCAGGACCGGAGCGGGGGGTTGGTGCGGCGCCGCCCGCCCCCCCGGAACAAGACGGCTGTTCGCCTACTGACGTGACGTCAGGGGAACCCGCACCAACCCTTTATTGCTCCCGCGTTCAGATTCCGGAGCTCTGCTCCCGCGCGTCCGGAACGGAGTCCGGCTCCTCGCCGACTTCGGAGGCCGGCGACGCGAGCGCCTCACCAGCCCGGAAAAGTCGAATGAGGAGCGGATAATCGATCTGGTGGAGGAAGTCGATCACCTCGATCCGCCCTTGGCCGCGGGCGAGCGCGTAGCGTCGCTCGACCAGTCCGGCCAACTCGCCGATGGTCCCGCTCATGTGCTGGACATCGGCCCGCGTGACCTCCGGCCAGTGGCGGGGCACACAGTCCCGCACGACGTCCCACTTTCCGTTGAACCGCTCGTGCAGGTCCTGTAGGCCGTCCGTCAGTTGATGGGCCAGCGCGGTACCGTATCCATAGCGCCGCTTGAGGAGCCCCTCGAAACGGAGACGGTCCCCCTGGATCGAGGCGAGCTCTCCCTGTGTCAGGTCGGTCCAGATCGTGAGGATCGAGACCTGCAGGAGCTCCCACTCGCTCTGAAACACGTCGGCGGCCTGGCCGTTCAGCCGAGCCCGATACGCCCGATCGGCGTCGGTCAGTACGTGGTCGAGCAGCGACCGGTCCAATCGCCCCCGCTCCAGTCGGGTCGAGGGGTCACCGGCACGGATCAGCGCGCGAATCTCCCGGATGAGTGACCAGGGGTCGACGGTTCCGTCCAGGCAGACCGGGCACCCCGCCGATCCCTCACGACACTGGGCAAGGCGGAGGTCGTCGTCGCAGGGCCCATCGTCGCAGTCGCAAGCGCGCCCGACGGGTGCCCCGATGAATCCACACAAATCACAGTCGTAGTGTCCCTCCTCGCTGCTTCGTGGGTTGGGCTCGCCCTGGTCCCGGCGAGCGTCTGTCTTCCCCTGCTCCCAGGGTCGTGTCATGCTGACCCCCCTTTCCCATGCGGTGTGTCCAACCACGACACAGTGCGCGTGCGGCGTCCGGCCGATGGCCGGTGGCGACTCTGAAGGATAGGGTGGACACCTCACTTGGCTCTCCGAGCGAACGTCAAATGACTATCATTTCTGCTTCCATTTCCATCATTTCCCAGTAACGACGACGCTCTTGGCGCAATCAGACAGGAGAAGGCCGGTGGCCGTGGACACGATTTTCTCGAAGATCGTCCGGGGGGAGATCCCGGCCGACATCGTGTATCAGGACGACCTGGTGACGGCGTTCCGGGACATCAACGCGCAGGCGCCGACCCACATTCTCGTCGTTCCCAACCACGTCGTCCCGGGGGCCGACGACGTCACCGAGAGGGACGAGGCCGTGCTCGGCCGCCTCTTTCGGGTGGCGACCGCGGTGGCACGCGCCGAGGGAATCGGCCAGTCCGGCTACCGTCTGATCGTCAACTGTGGAGCCGACGGCGGGCAGGAGGTTCCGCACCTCCACATGCACGTGCTGGGAGGGCGTCCGCTCGGGCGCATGCTCCCGGGCTAGCTGTCTCGGCTAGCCGTCGTCGAGCGCCGCGGCGATCTGCGTGATCCGTGCGAGGTGGTGATCGTCGTGCTCAGCGACGAAGAAGAACAGGTCGACGACCGTCATCGGGGCCTCGAGCCTAGGGTGCAGGGCAACGCGCTCCAGGTCCATGTCCCCGAGCCGGTCGAGCCGCGCCACGGTCTCCATGCGCTCCCTTCGAAAACGCGCCAAAATGGCGTCGAGGCTCGCCCGGTCGTGCTCGGCGTCGTGTGACGCGCGATTGTCGAGGTCGGCAGGGCGCAGGCGATCCTCGCCCGCGAGCAGATCGTCCAGGCGGCCGGCCCAGAGCGGCTCGAGGTCCATGAGGTGCCCCACGTTCTCTTGAATGGACCAGCGGCCCTGCTGACGGCCGACCCGGATCGCGGGTGGCAGCTCGCGCACCCGTTCCTCGAGGCGAGCCGGGGTGCCGCGCACCCGCTCCAGAATCTCCGGAAACGCCTCCCGGGGGAGGCTGAGGTCGAACGTCCGCTCGAACCAGATTCGTTGCACTCGAACGATCGGCATGGGCTGCTCTCCCCGGTTGCGCTTGAAGGCGGCGCGGTCTCCTTTTAGCTTTCTCGGCTGATTCCCACCAGATCCGGGAAAGGTATGGCGAAGAAGGGTAAGATCGAAAAGAACGCGCGCAAGCGTGAACTCGTGGCGCGACATGCCGAGAAGCGGCGGACGCTCATCGCGGTCATCAAGGACCCCGAAGCCACGACTCTGGAACGGCGTGAGGCGCAGGCGGCGCTCCGCAAGCTCCCGCGCGATTCCAGCGCGACGCGGCTCCGCAATCGCTGCCAGCTCACGGGCCGACCGCGCGGCTACCTCCGCAAGTTCGGGCTCTCCCGCATCGCGTTCCGCGAGAACTCGCTCGAGGGCTTGATTCCGGGGGTCCGGAAGTCGAGCTGGTAGGACGCCGGCGCCCCCATCGACGGGCGACCAGCGAGAAGGCCCCCGCGGCGTATGCCGCAGGGGCCTTTTTCGTTGCCCACAGGAAAGACCCTGGGGACCGCCCTAGAAGTTCACCACCAGTGCCACCGTGAACACGCTGTCCACGCTCTCGAGGTCCCGTGTGACCTGGGTCGTCGTGCCCCGGAGCGTGAACTGCTCCAGCGCCGGCTGGTTGTCGAACAGGAGCTGCAGGCTCGTCTTGAGCGCGAGCTGATCCGAAATCGCGACCGCGATGAAGTTCGTGAAGTCCGCCCTCAGGTCGTCCGTGTCACTGAGGTTCTCGTCCACGATCAGCTCGCTCCCGAACTGCGTCGTCTCCGTGATCTGGTTGAGGTAGTCCCAAGAGGCGGTAAGGCCGAAGAAACCGTCGCTCGCTCCCGGGGTCGGGATGACGTCGTCCTGCACCGTGTACGTCACACCCACGTCCGTCTTGAAGCGCACGCCCTCACCGTCTCGCCAGGTGCGGCCCGCGCCCGTCACGAAGTTGTATCGGTTCTCGATGCCGGCGAACGTGTTCCTGTTCCACCCGGAGCCGCCGAACACATAGGCGTTCTCGGATACCGAACGGTCGTAGCGGGCGCGCGCGAAGTAGTTGGCGGCGGTGACACCGCTGGTCTCGACGGGACTGAAATCGCTCGGGGTGCCGACGGCCTCGGTGGACCGCTGCGTGGAGGACGTGCGCACGCCTCCGAGCGTCAGCTTGAAGGCGCCGTTCTCGAAGATCCGGTCGAGCGTGTTCTTGAGTCCGAACGTGCTGGAGGACGCGTTCCCGGCCGTCTGCACGAACGTGAACTCGGCCACGTCGGTCCAGCCGGTCTCGTCCTGAGCAGCGAGCGGGCCCGTGGGGGCTACAACGAATGTGAGCAACGCCAAGGCGAGCGCCGCGGCGGGGATGCGTACGGTCATGATTTCCTCTTTGTGGAGTTTGAGCACCGACGTGGCAACAGCCGGCGCCGGTTGACATGCGGATCGTCCGAACCCTCTGACCGCCCGCAGGGGCGGAGAGTCACTTATTGGGTGGGATGCTGCCGCGCCACGGACTCGAGGAATGCCGAGTTGGCGACCGCGATGAGCTCACCGTCCCGCTCGAGGAGCGTCTGCGTGGGCGTGATCGCGGCCAGGACCCCGGTCTCACCGGCGATCTCCACCGTCGCTCCGACTTCGAAGGTCTTTCGAGCGTAGAATCCGGCGAGGATGTTGCGCGTGATGTCCCGTGACCCCAGTCCGAAGGACAACCCGAGCGCGAGCACCAGGCCGGCCAGGATGCCGGCAATCACGAGCCGCACGATGTCCGTGTCCACGCGGAGCTGCCCGATGGCCATGATGGCCACGACCGTCATTACGACGGCTCCCACGAGCGTGCCGAGCGATCCGGCGAACTCGATCCCCGAGTTGGCGGCTCCACGCGCGACCACGTTGGAGGCCGCGGCGGCCGCGGCGGTGCCGATCAGCACGATGACCACGGCGGCGAACACGTTGGGCAGATAGGCCATGAACGTGCCGATGGCGGAAGAGATCGCCACCAGGCCCATGGCGTCGGCCGCGGTTCGGACGAACAGGATCAGGATCAGGTAGTACACGATCCGCGGGGTCAGGTCGTTCAGCGACTGCGTCACGCCGATCCGGGCCAGCGCGTCGGCCGCGCCGATCCGCCCCAGGAGACCGTCGAGATCCACCCGATGGAGGAACCCGCGCAGGACCCGCGCGATGATGCGCGCGACGAGGACCGCCAGGACGGCGAGGACGATCCCGACCACCACCGTAGGCGTCCATTGGATCACCGAGGTCAGGAGTCCGTTCAAGGCGTCGGCGAGCTGCTCGGTTATCTGCGTCATGGTTAGTCAGTTCCGTCGTTCTGAGTGTCGCCAGCGGTCCCACGGAGGCTCTCGAAGACGGCCCGCAGAAGCTCCATGAGCGCCGTGATCGGGCCCCAGGTCGCAAAGCGTGTCACGTCTCCGGCCAGGGTCCGGCGGAAGATCGAATGCCGAACGCGCGGCATCAGGTAGGTGGGCGGGGGCACGGAGTAGTCGGCCAGCTCGGCGATCGGTTCGCCGAGCTCCTCGTCGGAGAGCGCGTCCAGGGCTTCGTCGTCGGCCACGATTCTACCGCTCAGACCGGGGATGCTGATGCGGAAACAGGTGCGACCTCCTCGTAGCGTCGCCGAAACTCCTCACGTGCCCGCTTGATGCGCATCTTGACGGCCGAAAGTCCCACGTCGAGCTCGTCCGCGATCTCCTGGTACGAGTAGCCGTCCATGTCGCAGAGGACGAGGGGCACCCGCAGCGTCTCGGTCATCTGGCCCAGGACCTCGTCGATCGTGGCGCGGTCCTCCGCCCGATCGAGGTTGGCCTCGGCCCGGGCCTCCACCGCCAGCTCCTCCTGCCCCGGCACCGCGTCCACGTCGACGAAGGTCCGCCGCCGGCTGCGCTTCACGAAGTTCAGGCAGTGGTTCACCTTGATTCGCTGCAGCCACGTATAGAATTGCGAGCGACCCTCGAAGCTGCGGACACCGAAGTAGGCCTTCACGAACACCTCCTGCGCCAGGTCTTCGGCGTCGGTGGAGGATCCGGATAGATAGGTGCAATTGGCCATGATGCGTCCCTGGTAGCGCTCCACGAGCACGTCGAAGGCCCTCAGGTCCCCCGACTGTGCCCGCTGCAGTCGCTCGACCAGCTCCGAGTCCGTGAGGTCGTTCACTGGCCGTTCGTCCACGTGTTGCCTAGGGACAACGTTGATGTCTGAATGGTCACTCCGGGATCCGGTCCTCGAGGGACACGACGGGTCGGGTCACGCGCGATGTGACCCAAGAGCCGCCTACATTGTCGGAACGGGTGCGCGCATAGAGTACAAGGAATCGCTGGGTGGAGTGAAGCCTCGCGAGTCCAGCGCTTCGAAGTTCACCGGGCCGCGCACCGCCGCGCGATCCGGCGCCAAACCCCATCCGGAGGGATAAACGTGCTCAATGAGTTCAAGGAGTTCGCCATCAAGGGCAACATGCTCGACATGGCGGTCGGGATCATCATCGGTGCGGCGTTCGGCACCGTCGTGACGTCGTTCGTCAACGACATTCTCATGCCGGTCGTGGCGTCCGTGACCGGAACGCCGGACTTCTCCGACCTGTTCGTGGTGCTCCAGGACGTGGCCGGTGGCGCCGGAAGCTACACCACCTTGGCGGCCGCGCAGGAGGCGGGCGCCGTGACGCTCAACTACGGGCTGTTCATCAACGCGTTCATCAGCCTCCTGATCGTCGCGTTCGCCTTGTTCATGGTCATCAAAGGCTTCAACAACATGAAGAAGGCTGAGGAAGCGGCGCCGGAGCCGGAGCCGGCGGGGCCGACGTCTGAGGAGCTCCTCACGGAGATCCGCGACCTCCTGGCCAAGAGCGCCTGAGTCAGCGGTTGACGGTACGGCGGGTGCTTCTGGGCCCGCCGGGAACGGTCTAGGCGAGCGGGGCGTCCGAGCTGCGGGCGTCCCGCTCCGCTTTGGCAACCGCCATACGAACGCGGACCAGCGTGTCGGGCGTGACCGAAATCGAGGTGATTCCGCACTCGACCAGGAACGGCGGGATCTCGTCGGGGAAGTCCGACGGCGCTTGACCGCAGATTCCGATCTCGAGCCCTCGCGTGCGGAAGGCTTCGACCGATTGTCTGACGAGCGCGCGCACAGCGGGGGAGCGCGCGTCGACCGGATGGGCGTAGTGCTCCAGGTCGTCGCGCGAGACCGCGTACACGGTCTGGACCAGATCGTTGGAGCCGATGGATCCGCCGGCGAGCTCCATCTCGTCGATGAAGCGGTCGGCCTCGATCACGTTGGACGGGAGCTCTACCATCAGGAAGAGCGGGACGCCGGCACGATGTGACAGCCCGCGTTCGTCCAAGAGCGCCACGACCGCCTTGCCCTCCTCCGGTGTCCGGCAGAACGGCACCATCAGTTGCAGGTTGTCCATGCCCATCTGCTGGCGCACGAAACGGAGCGCGTCGCACTCCATGTCGAACGCCGGCGTGAAGGCCGGATCCAGATACCGCGATGCTCCTCGCCAGGCGATCATCGGGTTCTCCTCCTCCGGCTCGAAAAGCCGCCCACCGAGGAGGTCGCGATACTCGTTGGACTTGAGATCCGAAAGTCGCACCAGGACCGGCCGAGGATGGAACGCAGTGCAGATGAGCGCCACGCCGTACTTGAGCTGATCAACGAAGAACTCGCGCCGATCCGCGTACGTGGCCGTGCGGCGCTCGATAGCGCCGACGAGCGCGCGCAGCTCCTTGCGACCCTCGCGCTTGAGTCGGTCCCGATACGGCTCGAGCTCGCGGGGGAGCTTGCCACCGCCTGCGTAATCCCGAAGCTGATCGAAGTACAGGAGCGCCAATGGGTGGATGCCCACCTGCGCCGTCAGGATGAACTCCAGACGAGCGAGTCCCACGCCGTCCGACGGTAGCATCGCATCGTGCAGCGCTTTGTCCGGGAAGCCGACGTTCAGCTTGATCCGCGTTTCGAGCGCCACGGACTCGTGGATCTCGACGCGCTCGACGTCGAACGGGTGGATGCCTTCGTAGACGTAACCGGTCTCACCCTCCGCGCACGACCCCGTGACCTCCATCAGGGGCTCCAGCCGCCGCGTTGCGTCCGTACAGCCCACGATCGCGGGAATGCCGAACTCGCGGGCCACGATGGCGGCGTGACTGGTGCGGCCACCCTTCTCCGTGATGATCAGGGCGGCCTCCCTCATCATCGGCTCCCAATCCGGCGTCGTCATTTCCGTCACGAGCACGTCCCCGGGGTCGAACACGCGCTCCGTGGCGGGGACGTCGTCCAGACTCCTCCCGGCCTTGAGCTCGTTACGGAGGTGCCGCTTGCGCACGATGACTTCTTCGTACGAGTGGTACACCCGGACGCGGCCTGCTCCGACGCGCGTCCCAACCGCGTGTCCCTCGACCAGGACCTTGCCGGAGGACTTGAGCTCCGCCCGCAGCTCGGCGTCCATGGAGTACGTCTCCAGCGTCGAGCCCTCCGCGACGCACGAGTGCACCGTTTCGGGGCGGGCCTGCACGATGAACAGCTCGCCGGTATAGCCGTCCTTGGCCCACTCGATGTCCATCGGGCGCCCGTAGTGCGCCTCGATGGTGAGAGCCATCCGCCCGAGCGCCGTCACTTCCTCGCGGGTGAGAGACCACTGGCGCCGCCGTGAGGTCTCGACGTCCACGCTCTCGGTCGCGGCGCCCCCCTGGATCGAGTAGACCATCTTCCGGTCCTTGGCGCCCAGGACACGGTGCACGATCGCGCTCTTCCCTCGCCGGAGCCCCTCCTTCCAGACCAGGAACGTGTCCGGCGACACGCTGCCCTGCACGACCAGCTCCCCGAGCCCGTAGGTCGACGTGATGCAGATGACGTTGGGGTTCCCCGCATCCGGGTCGATCGTGAACATCACGCCCGACGCGGCCAGGTCGGACCGGACCATCTTCATGACGATCACCGCCACGGCACCGTCGAGCGGGTCCATGCCACGTGAGAGCTGATATCCGACGGCGCGCTCGGTGAAGGCACTGGCCGCGCACTTCTTCCAGGCTTCCAGGACCTGGTCCTGGCCGCAGATGTTGAGGAACGACTCGTATTGCCCCGCGAAGGACGCCTCGGCCGAGTCCTCCTTGGTCGCCGACGAGCGCACGGCCACGTCGAGCCGGTCGCCGTACTCCTCGCACAGGGCCGCATACCCCTCTTTCAGGACCGCAGCGATCTCGTCCGGAATCGGCGCGGCCAGGACGAAGGCGCGCGCGAGCGCGGTCCTGCCGTGCATGTCCAGATGGTCATCGGGTTGGGCGCTGTCGAAGAGCGTGTGCAGGGCCTCCCTGAGGTTCCGTCCCCGCGCGGCCTCGGCGCGTACCCGGTGCAGATGCTCCTCGTCGGGCAGGTCGTCCCAGGTTCCCCCGGGGACCGGCGCGTCCATGAAGCGGACATAGGCCTCGGACGTGGTGGCGAACCCGTTCGGCACCTTGAGGTCCTCCGCCACCAGCTCTCGGTACATCTCACCGAGCGACGCGGCCTTCCCGCCGACGAGCTGCGTGTGGTCCATACCC
>JAHEKN010000241.1 GCA_024638305.1 Gemmatimonadota bacterium
GGTGGCCTCCGACGCCGCGCGATCTCTCTCTGACGCGACGCGGGCGGCCTGGACGGACACGGTGGCTGCGAACGCGGCCAACAGCACGAAGATCACGGCGGTCACGAGAACGCCCACGCGGTGCCGGCGAACGAATTTCTCCAGGCGGTACCGAGTGGTCGGAGGCCGTGCGGTCACCGTGTCATCATCGAGGTAGCGCCCCAGGTCGGCTGCCAGGCCGCTCGCGGACTCGTACCGGCGCGCGCGGTCCTTCTCTATCGCCTTGAGCACGATCCACTGGAGGTCACCCGAGAGCTCCCGTCGGAGGTCGGCCCTGGTCGTTCGCCGGTTGGTCACGATCCGCTGGATGGTGGGATCGTCGAGGCCGGTGAGTCTCTGTAAGGGAGTCGGCATGGTGTGGTCGGGGTGAATCAGCTCCGCCACGAAGCCGGCCCCACCGAACCCCTTCGGGTCGAGGGGCACCTTTCCGGTCAGCAGCTCGTAGAGGATGACGCCCAGGCTGAAGACGTCGGCCCGGGTGTCGATGTCGAGCCCGCTGGATTCCGCCTGCTCCGGGCTCATGTAGGAGAGCGTGCCGATCGCCTGACCGTACGTGGTGACCACCGTGTGATTGCTGAGCTGCTGCCCGGTGGCCTTGGCGATCCCGAAGTCGATGATCTTTGGAACCGGCCGCCCGTCGACCTCCTTGACGAGCACGTTCGAGGGTTTGAGGTCCCGGTGAATCACGCCCTTCTGGTGCGCATGCTGAACGGCCGCGCACACCGCAATCATCAGCTCGACGCGCTCTCGGTTGGAAAGCCGTGCCTGATCGCAGTAGTCGTCGAGCCGGATCCCGCGCACCAGCTCCATCACGAAGTAGGGGCGACCTTCGTCCGTGGCGCCCGCGTCGAGGACCGTGGCGATGTTGGGGTGGTCCATCACGGCCAGCGCCTGTCGCTCCGAGTCGAAGCGCGCGACCACTTCCTTCGTGTCCATGCCGAGCTTGATGATCTTGAGGGCGACCTGCCGTCGCACGGGCTCGGTTTGCTCGGCGCGGTATACGACCCCCATGCCACCTTCACCGATCATCTCGACGATGCGGTAGGGTCCGATCCGATCGGGGAGTTCGAAGGAGGCTCCCCGGTCCGAGACGGTGGGAGGATCCGGTCTCATCCGAGTCTCCTTGGGGGGAGGCATCAACGTCCAAGATTGGCCCCGCGGAATCAACACGCCAGGCACCTGGAGCATGCAGCCGCGAACCAACCCGCGCCCCAATGGGAACTCGCTGAGGATCCTCCCGATTCCTTGGCTGAACACCAGACGCGTGGCGAGCCGTTGGCCCCCCATGGGCCCGACATGCCCGTGAGATCTGTCCTGACCGGACCCAAGGAGGCTCAGATGGCAGCGTTGCCCAAGATCGGGAAGTTCCTTTTCGCGCTCCCAATGGGAGTTTTCGGAATCCTGCACTTCATGATGGCGGACATGATGGCGGGAATGGTGCCGGTTCCTGGAGGCGTGGTCTGGGTCTACTTCACGGGCATCGCGCTCATCGCCGCTGCCGTGGGGATCATCACAGGGAAGCACGCGGTGCTCGCGGCCCAGGGCCTCGTCCTCTTCCTGCTTCTGACCGCCTTGACGGTGCACTTGCCGGCCGTGATGGGCGGCGACCAGAGCTCGCTCGGCCTCGTCCTCCGGGACCTCGCGCTGGCGGGCGGCGCCATGGTTCTGTCGGGCGCGTTGGCGTCCGAGTCGGGGTCGACAGCCGTGTAAGCGGAGGGCAACGCCTCCGAGCCCCGCGCTCGGAGGCGGGCCTGGCCCATTGCCAAGCGCGACCTCGGGGAGGGCCTTGCCGTCCGCGCGCGGGCGGGGTATCGGTGAGCCCTTCCACAACGAGCCGCGAACGACCGTGCTCCTGGCGGGACCCCGCCGGATCCGGCGATCCCACGGAGGTGCGAGCGTGCCCTCTCGACCTGTTCTCGTCCAGGCAGTCCTGTCCGCGTTCTTCCTGGCTTCCACCGGAGCCCTCACCGCCCAGCAGCCCTCTGATCGAGGCGGCGACTCCGCCGGACTCCCCCTCGAGGCCACTCAGACGTTTCGCTATACGGTGGAGCGGGGATCGTGGATGAGCCTCGACGTCTCCCCGGACGGCCGCACGCTCGTCTTCGACCTGCTGGGCGACATCTACACGATGCCGATCGAGGGTGGCGTGGCCACGCCGTTCCTGACAGGGCTCGCGTTCCAGGGACAGCCGCGCTTCAGTCCCGACGGCGAGCGCATTGCGTTCATCAGCGACGCGAGCGGCGGGCTCAACCTTTGGACCATCGCGGTCGACGGGAGTGACACCGTCCAAATCACCAAGGGCAAGGACGACCTCTACACCTCGCCCGAGTGGACCCCCGACGGCCGCTACCTGGTCGCATCCAAGACGTTCAGCCCGCTGGGCGGCGCCGCCAAGCTCTGGCTCTACCACGTGGACGGGGGTACGGGCACGGCCCTGATCGACCAGCCCGAAGGAGACGGCCCCGGCCCCGCCGCCTTTCGCGGGCTGAAGACGTTGGGCGCCGCCTTCGGGCCGGACGAGAACCGGATCTGGTATGCGCGCGCCCAGGGCGACTGGCAGTACAACGCCATGCTCCCGCGCTATCAGATCGCAGTCTACGACCGGGAGACCGGTGAGAGCACTGGCGTCACGTCCCGTTACGGCGGCGGGTTCCGTCCGGCCGTCTCTCCCGACGGGCGCTGGTTGGTCTACGGCAGTCGTCACGAGGCGGACACCGGACTCCGCGCGCGCGACTTGACCACGGGGACGGAGCACTGGTTGGTCTACCCGATCCAACGCGACGATCAGGAGTCCCGCGCGACGCTGGACGTGATTCCCGGCTACTCGTTCACGCCGGATTCGCGAGCGGTGGTGTTGGCCTTCGACGGCCGTTTCTGGCGCGTGGGAGTGGAGCCGGGCTCGGGGGACCCCGTGGAGATTCCGTTCTCCGCCAACGTGGAGGTGGCCGCCGGACCCCGCTTGGACTTCGACTACCCGGTGGACGACTCGCCCACGTTCGTTGCCCGCCAGATCGAGGAGCTGGCGCCGTCCCCGGACGGGCGGACCGTGGCGTTCACCGCGCTCGACCGGCTGTACCTGGCAGCGCATCCCGGGTCCGGGTCGCCGGCCAGCGCCCCACGGCGGGTGGCCACGAACGTACCGGGCGGGTCCTTCCAGCCGGCGTGGTCGCCCGATGGGACTTCGCTCGTGTTCGTGAGCTGGGATGACGAAGACGGTGGGCACCTCTGGCGCATGCGGGCCTCGGGCGGGGAAGCCCGACGCCTCACCTCGAATGCGGCCGCCTGGTCCGATCCTGCCTGGTCTCCCGACGGACAGCGCATCGTGGCCGTCCGCGCCTCGACTCGGGCTCGTCAGGAAGGGAGCACGCCGGACGCCGAGCTGGTGTGGATTCCGGTCGCCGGGGGTGAGCACACCGTGATTGCCCCCGCCCGGGGACGCCAGGCTCCGCACTTCCATACGGACCAGCCTGACCGCATCTACCTCAGCAGGTCGGGAACGCTCGTGAGCCTGGCGTGGGATGGGACCGACGAAAGGGAGCACCTGCGGGTCACTGCGTTTCCGCGGGCGAGCGGCGGTGAGCCGGGTGCGGCCGACCTGGTCCAGATGGCGCCGCGGGGGGACCTGGCACTCGCCAGGGCCTCGGACCAGCTATACGTGATGCCGGTGCCAAGCGTAGGGGGCGACACGCCCACGGTCTCCGTCCGGAACCCGGAGGGCGCGATCGTCCCGGTGCGAAAGCTCTCCGAGCTGGGAGCTTGGTGGCCGGAGTGGGGTGCCGACGGGCGCAGCGTCCATTGGACGCTCGGAAGCGGGCACTTCACCTACGACATCGACCGGGCCGAAGCAGTGGAGGACTCGCTCGCTGCCGTAGTCGGCGAAGAGCCGGAGGCCGGCGCAGCCGAGGCCCCGGAAGAAGCAGCTGCCGAGGACGAGCCCGCCTACCGGGCCGCCGAGCATCGCGTCGCGGTCGAGGTCGAGCGAGACATGCCGTCGGGCGTCGCGGCCCTGGTCGGGGGTCGCGTGATCACCATGAACGGGGACGAAGTCATCGAGGACGGCGTGGTGGTGGTGCGGAACAACCGCATCGAGGCCGTCGGCCGGCGAGGCCAGGTCACGATCCCCGGGGGAGCGGAGGTGATCGACGTCTCGGGGCAGACGGTGATGCCGGGCTTCGTGGACACGCACGCGCACCTGCGCCCCGATCGGGACATCCACACCACCCAGCCCTGGCAGTACCTGGCCAATCTGGCCTACGGCGTCACCACCACTCGAGACCCCCAGACGGGGACCACGGACGTGCTCACCTACGCCGACCGGGTCCGCTCGGGGGACATCCTGGGCCCCCGTATCTACTCGACGGGGCCAGGGGTGCTCGGGAGCTACGCTGGTCAGGAGCCCATCCGGAGTCTCGCGCACGCTCGGGACCTGCTCCGGCGCCACGCGGAGTACTTCGACACCAAGACGTTCAAGATGTACCTGACGGGGAACCGGGAGCAGAGGCAGTGGCTCATTCAGGCCGCCCGCGAGCTGGAGCTCATGCCGGCAACCGAAGGCGGGCTGGACATCCT
>JAHEKN010000242.1 GCA_024638305.1 Gemmatimonadota bacterium
CGTCAACGCATGCGCGCAGCCGACGTCGAGCTGCTCGCGAGCTACCTCCTCGGGGTCGAGGACGTCGGGTCGGGGCCGATCGAGCCCGTGGGGCCGTACCCGGTCGCAGACACCCTGCCCGAGGGCTCGAACGAGGGCTCGAACGAGGGCGCGCGACTCTACGCCAGCCACTGCGCCAGCTGTCACGGCGCGGATGGCGGTGGCGACGGCTGGAATGCGGTCAACCTGCCCGTACCCCCCACAGCGCATGCGGACTCCGCCCAAATGAGCGCGCGGGCGGACGACACTCTGTTCGACGGGATTCACGGTGGCGGCTGGGTGCTCGACAAGAGCTCTCGCATGCCGGCGTTCGGTGACCGGCTGAGCGTGCGCGAGATCCGCCTCCTCGTGGACCACATTCGGGAGCTCTGCAGCTGCCAGGGGCCGGTCTGGGCGCGTCCCGCGGACGCGGAAGCGCAAGGCGCGTCGCCCGGGAACGGACGGCGGGACGGCGAATGACCGGAGTCGCCCCCCTCGTGTCCTCCTGTCGCCCGCTCCCTTGGGCCGCGCTCGCGCTGCTCCTGGCGGGAGCCGGCTGCGACCGATCGGGTGGACCGCGGGCCCTCGCCTCGATCTCGTTTCCGGCACCCGCACAACCCGCGGCGGCCATGGTCTCCGCAGCGGATTATGCCGGCTCGGAGGCCTGCCGGGACTGTCACAGCGAGCAGTACCAGGCATGGGCACGCTCCACCCACGGCCGCGCCGGTGGACCACCCGAACCGTCCATCGTGCTGGCTCCGTTCGACGGCACGCCCATGCGCTTTCGCGACGGAGATGTGATTCCGAGGGTGCGGGGAGGCACGTACGAGTTCGTGGTGCGTCAGGCGGGCCAGGCGGAGGCCGTGTATTCCGTCGATGGCGTGATCGGTGGAGGGCACATGCTGGGCGGCGGCTCCCAGGGCTTCGTCACGGAAATGCCGGACGGCACGGTGCGCTTTCTGGCGTTCGACTGGTCTCGCACGGCGGAGACCTGGTTCTGTAACACGGGCAGCCGACTGGAGCGCGGTTGGATCCCGATCACGCCCGAGCTGTCGCTCGCGGACTGCGGTGACTGGCCTCCCCGCCGCGTGATTGGCGGACTCGACCGGTTCGCCAACTGCCAGGGCTGTCACGGGAGCCAGGTCCAGGCGGCGCTGGATCCGTCGGCCGCGGCCTACCGAACCGACTACACGACGCTCCAGATCAATTGCGAGTCGTGTCACGGCCCCGCCCGGGAGCACGTCCAACGCGCAACGTCGGCTTCGGTGAGCCCGGACGCCGACCTCGCCATGCCGAGTCTCGTCGGGATCGACAAGGACGCCTCGCTCCAGGTCTGTTTCGCCTGTCACGCGCTCAAGGATGTTCTCAGGCCCGGTTGGCTGCCCGGAGAGCCGCTCGAGAGCCACTTCGCACTCAAGTTCCCCGTGCTCGGCGACGCTCCCTACCTGCCGGACGGCCGGGTGCGGACGTTCGCGTACCAGGAGGGTCACCTGGCCAGCGCCTGCTATCTGGACGGACCGATGGACTGCGTGAGCTGCCATGAGCCTCACGGGGGGTCCTATTGGGACACCGACCGGCGCCCGCTGGCGAGCCCATTCGACGACGGGCAGTGTCTCACCTGTCATGCCAGCAAGGCCCTCGACACGGCGGCCCACACGTTCCACCCGCCCGACTCCGACGGCAGCCGCTGCGTCTCCTGCCACATGCCCTATCTCCAGCATCCGGAGGTCGGCCCGGCCGTCCCCTTCGCCCGCTCGGATCATACGATCTCGATCCCGCGTCCCGCGTTCGACGCCTCTCAGGGGCTCACGGGCGCGTGCGCGCAGTGCCATGCCGACCGGTCCGCGGCCGATCTTGAAGGGGAGATGATCGAGCGCTGGGGCCAGATCCGATCCCACCGCCCGGCCGTTGAGGGGCTGCTCGTGCCGTCGGCCGCGGACCGCGGCGCGGCAGCCACCACGCTCCTGCATCCCGGGGCGGGCGATCCCCTCGGGCAGTTCCAGGGGCTGGCGCGCTTTCTGGTCGATCACCTCGCTCCGGACGATGCCACCGTCCCCCGGGAAACCGTCGACCTTCTGCGCGGTCTGGCTCGCGACTCCGACCTGGACGTTCGCGCGCTGGGGCTCGCGGCGCTCCACTGGGTATCGGGTGACGACCGGACCGTACGGGCCGAGTTGGCCGCCGCGCTGGAGGCGCCGGACTCCAGTCCCCTCCGCGACCGCTGGCGGCTGGCTTTGGGATTCCTGGGAGACCTCCACCGCGATGGAGGGAACGCGGCTCGTGCGGCCGCCGCCTATCGCAAGGCGCTGGAGCTCGACCCGGACGACGCGGAGGTATACCGCGCGCTCGGCCTGCTCCACAGCCAGAGTGGGGACGTCGAGGCCGCAGTTGCCGCTCTGCGGCGTAGCCTCGAACTGGATGGAGAACGTCCTCTCACGTGGGTCAACCTGGGGGTGGCCCTGAACGCCTACGGAGATCCGGCAGGCGCGGCCGCCGCCTACCAGCGGGCTCTCGGTCTGGACGCTCGCGAGCCCTTGGCCCACTTCAACCTCGGAAACTTGCGTCTGCGCTCCGGGGATTTGCCGGGGGCCGCGGAGGCTTATGCGGCAGCGGTGGCGGCTGACCCGGGCCTTGCCCGCGGCCACTTCAACCTGGCCCGCACGCTCATTCAGCTCGAGCGGTACCGGGAGGCGCTGCCACACGCGCGACGCGCTGTGGAGTTCGAGCCCGACTACGACCTCGCCCGGCAGATGCTCTCTGATCTCGAGCGGGTTCTCGGTCCCACCGGCTGAGCACTCTTTGCGCCGTTGGCCGCGAGCGGACTAGAATCGCTCGTAACGCTGGTGGGGCACCCCGAACACCGGAGATTCGCATGGTCTCAGTGGTCTCGCTGTGGCTTCCGATCGTCGTCGCCGCCGTTCTCGTCTTCGTGATGAGCTCGATCATTCACATGTTCCTGACCTATCACCGCACGGATTTCACGGCTGTGCCCAACGAGGAGGCGTTTCGAGCGGCCGTGGGACCCCTCGGTGTGCCGCCCGGTGAGTACGTGGTGCCCCACGCCGGGTCCCCGGACGCAATGAAGAGCGAGGGGTATCAGAGCAAGGTCGGCGAGGGCCCCGTGCTGTTCATGACAGTCCTGCCCAATGAAATGTGGAACATGGGCAAGTCCCTGCTCTGGTGGTTCGTCTACTGTCTGGTGGTCGCGTTCTTCGCGGCCCTGGTCGCGACCGGCGCGCTGACTGCCGATGCGCCCTACTCGCAGGTTTTCGAGGTAGCGGGCTTGACCGCGTTCGCGGCGTACGCCCTGGGCGGCTGGCAGCAGAGCGTCTGGTACCACCGCAAGGTCGGAACGTCTTTGAAAAACACGTTCGACGGCCTGCTCTATGCCGCGCTGACCGCGGGCGCCATCGCCGGCATGTGGCCGTAGGCGCTTCGGGACGCTCAGCCGGGAGCGGGGAGACCCCGGCCCGCCCCGCGACGGCGGCACCGGGGTTGCAAGGGGATTCGGTGGATACCCCCAGGGCCCGATCCACCGACCGAGGAGCCAGAGGATGGGTGAGGTACGCTCGCGCAGCATCGCGAAGTCCATAAGCTGGCGGGTGCTCGCCACCGCGACGACCGCCGTGCTGGTGTATCTCTTTACACGTGAAGTCGCGCTCGCGGCGTCCATCACGGCGTTCGAGTTTTTCACCAAGCTGGCCCTCTATTACGCTCACGAGCGCGCGTGGCAGGGGATCGGCTGGGGGTTGGAGGGGGCGCACGCCGACTGAGGGCCGTCGAGGCCCGGAGGTTGGACCGGAGGTATCGGTTGCTAGACGTATGGGAGTGCCACAACTGCGAGAACGTCAACGGGCCCGACACCGGCACGTGCCTCAGGTGCGGACAGGGACGAGGACCCACAGATCTCGCGACCCACGCCGTCGCCGGACTCGAGCTGACCGACGAGGAGTGGCGGACGCTGCTGTTCGCGCCGCTCTGGGTGTTCAGCGCGGTTGCCGGCGCCGATGGTAAGATCGACAAGGCCGAGCTCACGGCCTTCGGGCGCGTCCTCGAGAAGTCACTCTACCTGCCGGACGCGCTGCTGCGGGAGCTATTGGGAAGCATAGCTCGGGACCTCAGGGCCACGTTCGACGATTTCGCGGCGGACGATCGTACAGCCGAGGAGGGGTTGACCCAGGTCGCCGCGTTGCTCGATTCCAAGCTGCTGGCCGAGCACGCGTCCGCCACCAAGCGAACGCTCTTCGCCCTGGGCGATCGTGTTGCGCGAGCATCCGGAGCGGGCCTGTTGGGGATCGGCGAACGGGTCGGCGAAGCGGAGGAAGAGGCCCTGATGGCGGTGGCCATGCACCTGGGACTCACGGAGCCACGCCAGCCGGATGGCTCGGCAGGCCAGGAAGCGCCACCCGGCTAGCTCCCCGGCAGTCTCCCAGGGGGTCCGAAGGCACAAGCGGGATTCTCACACCCCTGCCGGGAACACTGGCCCTTGCCTCGCTCGAGTGGAGGAATGAGAATCATTCTCATGTGAAGGAGGGCCGCGTGGCGCCGACCAACCCCGAAGTGTGCCGCGGCCCCGTCATCGAG
>JAHEKN010000066.1 GCA_024638305.1 Gemmatimonadota bacterium
ACCCCGAGCTCGAGGAGGTGGTGCGCCGCCGGTCTGCCGCGCTCGGGGCCGACGAGCTGACCGTAGTCATCGACGACCGTGATGTCCGGAACGCGACGGTGCTTCTGGAGGAGGAGGTGCCTATTCCTGGCGAGGTCGGCCGCTTCTGGGACGCCTTCCGGGCGCAGGTAATCCCAGCCGTGACGGCGGGGGCCGCGGTCCAGGTCGAGGCCCGCTTGAGCGAGCCGCCGGAAGTTCGACGCCAGGTGGCGAACCGGGCCCGGCAGGCGTTGCTCGAGGCCGGCGCCGATCCCGCAGGGACCGAGGTGGTCGTGCTCTCCGCGTTCAAGCAGGGCTATTCCTGGCTGTACGAGTCCGTGCTTCCACGCGTCCGCGACGCGAACGTGGGAGCGGTCACGATCCGCTTTCGTCGCAACGAGCCCCCGGAGGCCTGGCCGCAACAGGCCATGTACACGCCAGTCCGATGGCTCCACGAGATCTTCCCGATCGACGAGATCCTGGCGCGCGAGCTGGGGCTCCCGGTCGAAGGCGTCACTTTCGAGGAGACGCGGGAGGGTCCCACCTACTCGGTCGCCGTCACGGACCGCGCCGGCCAAACCGTGCTCGAGGACACCTTCGAGCCCCGCTACGTGCTGCGGCCCTATTTCGACCGCTTCCAGGACTACGAGCACGTGAGGGTGACCACGGGCTGGTTGGAGGCGAGTGTGGGCGGGCGCACCCTCGTGAGCGAGCGCATCGTCACGGACCTCGAGTCGTTTTGGGATTACTTCCAGTCCAACACCCTCAGCGCGCTCTACGATCACGTGATGCGGCTCCACGAGGGGAACCCCCGCGGCGGGGGCCGAGACGCCCCGTTCTTCGGCGAGCTCACGGTGGACGTCGAGCTCTCGGAGCCCGACTACCTGCTCGATCTGGACAAGGAGCTGATCTCCCCCATGGACGCGCTCCACGAGGAGGTCTACTTCGGGACGATCGAGCTATTCCACCTGCTCGGACGGAATGCGCGGGGACAGGACCTGACCTATCCGGGCCGCGTAATTCCCGTCATGCGCCCCCGGGCGGACGGCGGCGACGGCCGCGCACGCATCCGGCTCACCGGGTTCGCCACGTCCCGACCGGCGGTCGTCGTGCGCTACCGCGAGCGCTCCGGCGCGACCGGGGAACTCCGTCTCGACATCCCCAAAATCTCCATGGAGCGCCCGTCCGCCCGCCTCGCCCGGGTACGGGTGGGGGTGCCCGGCATCGAGCGCCTCGACTTGCGGGTCCGGGTGGACACCGACGCCGACGAGCGCGACCGGCTCCTCCAGCTCGCAACGGAGGAGCAGGTGGACGAGAACATGGTCTCGGCCGCCCTGGTCGAGGCAACCCTCCGGAATCTGGAAGCTTTGAGGGCCGGTGGCCTCTACGCCTCGGCGCTGGCATTCCCCGGCTTGGGCGAGATCGGAGTCTGGGCCGAGTGGACGCACGAGCAGGACCCGGAGTCCCGGCGGACCGTCTCGCTGGCGGCGAACGGTCAACCCCGCCCGCTCCCCGACTGGGGCTCGCTGCTGCAAACGGACTGGAGTTATCAGGGCGAGCGCATCGTCCAGTGGGACACTCCGATCCCGCCGCCGGAGGGCCACCGGATGCTCGCCCAGATGGCCGCGGCCTTCGACGAGGCGACGGCCTACCAGGTCGGGGAGTCGTATCTGGGCAGATCCACCTGGGCCATGGATCTGATGCCCCCGGTCTCGACGACTCACTGGTCGCATGCCAAGGCCACCACGTTCAAGCCCACGGTCGTGTACTCGGCCCGCCAGCACGCCAACGAAGTGTCGTCCACGAGTCATGTGCTCCGGCACGCGGAGCTGCTGCTCACCGATCCCGAGCAGCGCAGGAAGCTCGACCGGGTCAACGTGATCATCCACCCGTTCACCAATCCCGACGGCGCTCAGCTCGCCTACGACCTCTACGAGATCACGCCGGAGTTCATCCTGCATGCGGGCTACCTCGGGTCTCTCGGCATGGACGCCACGTCGGGCGGCGGGGACGATCATCCGATCTACCCGGAGTCGAAGGTACGGGGCCTCCTGTGGAGGACCTGGCTGCCCGACATCTTCCTCAACCCCCACGGCTATCCGTCCCATCAGGTCGTGCAGCTCTTTTCCGAGTATACGGGGCTGGTGCGGCGCGGGCGGGTAACCGAGCGCAACTGGGGGTTCAACAAGGGCTGGTTCATGCCCGGGTTCTCCTACATCGACAACCCGCGCTTCCCCCGGCACAGGGACGCCGCGTTCAAGCTCCGCGACTACATCACGGCGGGGATCAACAGCAATCGCGACGTCTTCGAAATGAACCAAAGGAACTACGACCGTTACCGTCGTTACGGCGCCGACTTCGATCCCGACGTGTTCCGGCTGCCGATGACGGACAGCGTGCTCATCCAGATGCCGCTCAAGGGCTCCTCGGGAGCGGGGGGCGGTGGGTACAATCCCAACGTGACCATCTGGAGCGGCACCACCGAGGCACCCGACGAGACCGCCCATGGGCCGTGGATGGAACTGGTAGCCAAGGCCGGACTCTCGTGGGACCAAGCAGTGCTCGACTACCTGGTCGAGGGTGACCACCGGGTGGAGCGATCGGGATCCGCGTTCTTCGGCGGCGTGAGCCTCCAGATGAACCGACCGCGCCCGCCCGAGGAGAAGGAAGCGGAGGAGGGCGTCGTGTCGGACGGGGCCCGGCCACCGCCGCACTAGCGGGCGGCGCAGGCACGGCGTCGGCTCCGAGCCCGGGGGGACCTTGGCGGCGCCTCGGTGGGAGCGCCTACTCGGGAGTGAACATCAGGATGCGATCGTCGTTCGACCGGGGGCGCCCGCGACCGTCCTGATTGCTCGTCCCGATGTAGACGGTGCCTTCCGTTCCCACGAGCACGTCTCGCAAGCGACCGTACTCACCTTGGAAGAGGCGCTCCACCGACCGGACCGCACGGCCGTCCGCCGAGAGAACCGCGCGGAACAGTGACTCGCCGCGCAGCGCCACCACCAGGAGGTCACCGTCCCAGTCGGTTCCCGCGCCGGCAGGCACGAAATCGGCTCCCGCGATGCCCACGGTGGGCGTCCACGAGTGTAGCGGCTCGACGACCCGGTTGGCTCCGCAGAAGACTCGCTCGTCGGTGTCGTCGCAGAAGCCGGCGACCGACGGCCACCCGTAGTTGCCGCCCGGCTCGATCCGGTTCAGCTCGTCGTCCGTGCGGGGGCCATGCTCGGAGGAGTAGAGCTCATCCGTGCCGGGGCGGAAGACCAGGCCCTGCGGATTCCGGTGCCCCCAACTCCACACCTCGCTGCCGAACGGATTGCCGGGCGCGGGGGCACCGTCTTCCGTGAGCCTCAGGATCTTGCCGCCCAGAGACCGACGGTCCTGCGAGAGCGGTCGGTCCCCCGCTTCGCCCATGGTCAGATAGAGCAGCCGGTCCGGTCCGAACACGATGCGGGACCCGTTGTGGTTGCCACGTCCGGGCATGCCCTCGAGTAACGGCTGCAGCCGGCCCAATCGACCGTTCTCGTAGGTCATCCGCACGAGGCGATTGCGAATGCCCCCGTCTGCTCCATAGGAGTGCACCAGATACACCCAGGGCCGCTCGGGAAAGTCCGGGTGTAGGGCGATTCCCATGAGACCGCTCTCGCTCCGCTCGACCACGTCGATCTCGGCGAGCACGGTCAGGCTGCCGGTGCGGACGTCCACACGGGAGACGCGTCCGGGGCGCTCGGTGAGCCACAGGCTCCCGTCCGGCGCCCAGATCATATCCCATACGGTATCGAGCCCCCCCACCAGGGTCTCGACGGTAAGGGTCGTCCCGGACGGGGTGGCGAGTCTCGACGGTCCCTCCCCGGGACCCCCCGCCACGGCCGCGGCCGTCAGGAGTCCGGCCGCGAGGCCGGCCACGGCCACGTGTCGACGGGGAAGGTCCATCGTCTAGCCTCCCGGCCGGCGGGGCAGTGCCACCGGATCACCCACGCCGGGGCGGATCCCGTGCTCGTCGAGCAACCGGTTCAGTGCAGGGACACGCTCGGTCAGAATCTCGTTCAGTCGAGCGATGAGGACGCCGGCGTCGTCCCAGGCCCGTTCGATCTGCCAGAGTTGATCAGCCGTGGGTCTCGTCGCCGAACCCTCGATCGCGCCGGCCAGCCTCGTCCCCCCCTGAACCGACCCCATGTCGTCCTGGATCTCCTCGAGTTCCTCGGCGATCGCGTCCACGTCGGCGGTGAGCGCCCCGGGGACGTCCTCGCGGCCCTCGAGCTCGGACCGGATGTCCCGGATCCGACCCTGGAGGGCCCGCAGCCGCTGACCGGCGAGGTAGGCGGGCTCGGCCAGGTGGTAGATGGTCATGAGGGCCTCCTGACGCGCCGCCCGGTCCGCCGGCTCGAACTCGATGCGCGGGTCGGGTCGGACCACCACGCCCGAAGTCCACTCCTCGATCCCGGCGGTGAGTGCGACCGTATAGGTGCCGGGCATGACGCGCGGCCCCGCGGGCGGTCCACCGAATCGGCCGCCGCCCTGTCCTCCGCCCTCCTGCGCGTCGGGCACGTAGGGCGGCTCGATGCGCAGGTCCCAGACCACTTCTCCGACTCCGGACTCGTCCACCGTTCCGAGCTCTCGGATCACGGCGCCCGATCGATCTCGCACGGTGAGCTTTGCTCCGGACGCCGTGGCCGCGTTCGAAGCCGCGCCGTTCCCGGAGGGGCCCCCGTCACCTGCACCGCTGCTGGACGCCGCGACCTGGACCCTGCTCAGGGCCCGCCCGCTCAGGTGATAGCGGATGATCGCGCCCTCGGGCGGGTTCTCACCCTGGAACTCGTCGCCCCAGAATGGCCAACCGCCCGCGCGCGTCCGCAGATCGACGGGCCGGACCGGGAACACGTAGGCGTCCGCCCGCAGGGCGACGGCCAGTTCCTCGACCGCCCGCACGTCGTCGAGGATCCAGATGCTCCGGCCGTGGGTGCCCAGGATGAGGTCGTTGTCCCTGGGATGGATCACGATGTCGTCGACGGGCACGGTGGGCAGATTCCCCTTGATCCGATGCCAATCGCGGCCCCGGTTCACGGAGAAGTAGACCCCGATCTCGTTTCCGACGAAGAGGAGATCGGTCGTCCGCGGATGCTCACGGATCCGGTTGACCGACCAGTTTGGCAGACCGTTCGTAATCTTCTGCCAGGATCTCCCGAAGTTCCGACTCGTGTAGACGAAGGGCCGGTAGTCGTCGTCCCAGTGCCCGTCGAAGGTGACGTACAGCAGTCCCTCGGCCGCGGCGGACGTAACGACGCTCGACACGTACGTCCCGTCCGGGAGGTCCGGGAAGCCGGTCAGGTTCTCCCAGGTGCGTCCCCCGTCCCTGGTCAGCCGGACGTTGCCGTCGTCAGTGCCCACGACGATGAGGTCGCGATCGAACGGAGACTCCGAGATGGTGGTGACGTTGCCGTAGTTATTGGTCCCGTCATTCCGCGAAAGGGTGTTGGATGTGACCCGGGCGCCCATGACCTCCAACGTGTCGCGGTCGATCTGCCGGGTGAGATCGGGGCTGGCCTCTTCCCACGTCACCCCCTGGTCCCGGGAGCGCAGCAGATGATTGGCGCCGATGTAGACCGTGGCCGGGTCGTGCACCGAGACGTGGATCGGCGCGTTCCAGTTGAAGCGGTAGCTGCGCTCCTCCTCCTCGGCCGTCGGTCGAGCCACCGGTCGGATGCGCATCGACTGGCCCGTG
The DNA here is from genome assembly GCA_024638305.1 of Gemmatimonadota bacterium. Classification (GTDB taxonomy): domain Bacteria; phylum Gemmatimonadota; class Gemmatimonadetes; order Longimicrobiales; family Gaopeijiaceae; genus JAHEKN01. The sequence continues at coordinate 5,738 of JAHEKN010000066.1, forward strand.
CGGCGGTCGTAGCGGGAGATGTTTCCCCCCTGTGACTCGGTGTAGATGATGTCCGGGTTGGAGGGGTCGATCTTGTTGTAGAACCCGTCCCCGCCGGAGACGTCGATCCAGTCCCCGTTCATCACGCCGTACTCGGAGTACGAGTTGTGAGGGGCGCACCAGGACGAGTTGTCCTGGAGCCCGCCGCAAACGGTGTAGGGATCCTCCATGCTCACACCGATCTCGTAGAACTGCCCGATCGGGAGGTTGTCGACCTGGCGCCAGTGCTCCGCTCGATCGAGCGAGACGGCCACGCCTCCGTCGCTTCCCAGGAGCAGGTGCTTCGAGTTGGCGGGGTTGATCCAGAGGGCGTGGTGGTCCACGTGGATCCCCTCGGCTCCGTCGCCGCCCCTGAACGTACGGGCTCCATCGTCGGAGATTCCGAACTGGACGCCGCCGATGTAGATGCGCTCCGGATCGCTCGGGTCGATGCGGATGAGGGAGAAGTACATGGGCCTCGGGTTGACGGCCGAGACCTTCTCCCAGGTGTCGCCGCGGTCCGAGCTTCGGTAGATGCCGCGTTCGTCTTCCCGGGCTTCCACCATCGCGTAGACCAGGTTCCCATCACGGCGGTAGACGTCGAGGCCGATCCGGCCCATGTCGCCCTCCGGGAGTCCGCTGGTGAGCTCCGTCCAAGTGTCACCACCGTCCACCGTGCGATACAGGCCACTGCCGCCACCGTCGGCACTGAAGCCCCAGACCGTCCGCTGTCGCTGATACATGGCGGCGAACAGCGTCTCCGGGTCACCGGGGTCCATGACGATGTCGATGGCGCCGGTGTGCTCGTCCACGAACAGGACGCGCTCCCAGGTGTCCCCACCATCGGTGGTGCGGTAGACGCCGCGCTCGGGGTTGGGACCGAACAGATGCCCGACTGCCGCCACGAAGGCCACGTCCGGGTCGTCCGGGTGGACCGCGATTCCGCCCACGTGGCGGGTCTCCTCGAGGCCCTTGAACTTCCACGTGTTCCCTCCGTCCGTCGACCGGAACACTCCGGCCCCGTAGGGAGAGCTCTGGCGATTCTGCGGCTCACCGGTGCCCACCCACACCACGTTGGGGTTGGAGGGCGCCAGGCTGACCGCACCGATCGACGACGTGGGCTGGGCGTCGAACACCGGGTCCCAGCTCTGGCCGCCGTTTGACGTCCTCCAGAGACCGCCCGTGGCCGTTCCCACGAAGTAGTGGGCTGGATTGGCCTCGTTGACCGCGAGGTCGGCGACGCGGCCGCCCATGATGGCCGGGCCAATCTGACGCCACTGGAGCTTGGACGCGGCCGTCTCCAGGTCCGGCACCTGGGCGCGCGCGGGCGCGGGAGGCGCCAGCAGCGCCGCGGCCGCGGCGGTCAGCAGGATGGAGCGAACGGGGGTCGGGCGAGGCATGAAGTACTCCGAGCGGGCCATGGCCCGCGACAAACGGTGGATCACCGGTCGGCGCCTCATGATAGTAGCGTACCGATCGACGCGCGGGGAGCAGCGAGGCAGGGGGTTCGCGATCGGGCTGGATCGGGGTCTCCTACCCCAGTCCGGCCATTGGTCAGTTGCTGCCCCGCCTCCCCAGAAGTCGTGCGAGCATGCCGAGAACGCCCCGCCCACTGTTGGGCCCGCCCTCCACGGGACCGGACCCCGGCCCGGCCCCGTCCTTGGCTGCCCCGGGGCGGCTCAGCGAGATCACGAACTCCCTCCCGGTCGGTCGGGTCGCGGGGTCATTGGACAGGCATCGCTCCAGGAGCTCGGCGAGCACGGGGTCCGCCTGGGGCACGAGGTCCCGCAGCGGAATGGGTGGGTCCTGGAGCTGGGCGAGGGCCAGGGCGGCAGCCGTCTCGCCCTGGTAGGGGTCCTGGTCGGCGAGCAGGCGGTAGCCCAGGGCGCCGAGCCCGTACATGTCCGTCGCGGCCGTCTGCGGCTCTCCCATGAGTTGCTCGGGGCTCGCCATCCCGAGGTCACCCAGAAACTGCCCGGTGCGGGTCACACGAGTGTGGAAGTCCTCGGAATCATCCAGGATCTTCGCGAAGCCGAAGTCCGTGAGAACCGCCCGCTCGGTCTCCACGTCCCAGATGACGTTCTCGGGCTTGACCTTCCGGTGCACCACTCCGGAGTCGTGTGCGGACGCCAGCGCGGAGCCCACTTGAATGAGGATCCGGCGGGCCAAGTCCACAGGGAAGGGACCGTCGGCCTCGATCGCGGCGGCCAAGCTGACCCCCTTCACATACTCCATCACGAGGTAGGGAATGCGCTCTTCCGCCTGCCCCACGCGGAGTAGCGTGGCCAGGTTGGGGTGGGAGAGCTTCGCGATCGAACGGGCCTCCCGCTCGAAGCGCTTGCGCATCTCGGGGTCGGCAAACAGGTCGGGGCGCATCATCTTGACCACGACGCTTCGACCGAGGCGCGTCTCCCGGGCCAGGTACACCCTCCCGAGCAGGCCATCGCCCAGGAGCCGCTGGATCTCGAAGCCGGAGTCGGCCGCGAAGGTCTCAGCGCCCGGGTCAACGCCCCCGGAGATCCGACGCATCACGTCCTGGGCGGTGGGGACACGCAGGCCCTCCCCCACCACGGCGTAGATGCGGACTGGATCCTTGACGTTCTTGAGCTCGAAGTCTCCCACCAGTGTGACCTGGACGCCGGAGCTGGAGCGGATCTCGTCGGCCAGGCGCTCGGACACGAGTACCCCTCCGCCAGCCGACAGGCTCTCGATCCGTGCGGCCACGTTGACGCTGTCACCGTAGGCGCCCTGCTCGTCGTAGGCTACGTCCCCGTAGTGGATGCCGACGCGGACGTCGACCGCGGGATCGGCCCGCAGGAGCTCCTGCATCTCGATCGCAGCGGCGACGGCCTCTCGGGGGTCGGGGAATACACTGAGGCTGCCGTCCCCGAAGTACTGGAGCACCTTGCCGCCGTGGCCGTCCACCGACGGCTCGAGCGAGCGGCGGTGTCGGTCACGTGCGACACGCGCGAGCTCCTCGTCCGCCTGCATGATGGCGGTATAGCCCACGATGTCGGTGAACATCACCGCAGCCGAGTGCCGTACGCCTTGGTTCATCGAGTTGGTGTTCGGTGGGCGGAGGGTGCGCGGATCGCGGGCAGCTTCTGAGTATGGAGGCCCACAGACGAGTGCGCGAGCGTGCCTGCGGCGTGAATTGCGGGCTGCGGGGCCGACCGGCGATCTTGCGATCGGCTCGCCGCCTCACCCGCATCAGGAGGGTTCCATGCTGCGCTCCTGCCCTCGTCGCCTGACGTCCCTCGTCGGCTGCCTCATGCTCTTAGCTGCCGCGTGGGCGACGGGCGTCCACGCGCAGGCATTCACGATCGACGACGTCCTGAGCCCGGGATACCCGTTGGATCTGGTGTCGGCAAAGCGCACCGATCGAATCGCGTGGATCGAGTACGAGCGCGGGATGCGGAACGTGTATACGGCCGCCGCACCGGGTTTCGAGCCGGTGCGTCTGACGGAGTACATGGAGGACGACGGGAACGATCTGAGCGGCACGCAGATCTCCGACGACGGATCGGTCGTGATCTTCATCCGCGGTCACACGGCGAATCGGGAAGGATGGGTCGCGAATCCCGCGAGCGATCCCCGCGGGACCGAGCGGGCCGTCTGGGCGGTGAGCGCCGCGGGGGGAAGGCCCTGGCGGATCGTGGAGGTGGGGAACGCGGCCCTCTCCCCGGACGGCAAGTGGGTGGCCTACGGTCGTGACGGTGCCATCTACCGCGCTCCCGTGAACCCCGGAATCGCCGACCCCGCGTTGCTCGACGACGCACCGCCGCTCTTCAGCGTGTACGGAGAGAACAGCGCCCCAGTGTGGTCACCGGACTCGAAGAAGATCGCCTTCGTGAGCGATCGCGGGGACCACAGCTACATCGGTATCTACGACACGGAGAATCCGAGCGTCACCTACCTGACCCCGAGCGTCGATCGCGATACCGCGCCCACCTGGTCGTCCGACAGCCGCCGGGTCGCGTTCATCCGCAGACCGGGACTGCCGTTCGGGACCGAGGCGGAGCGTGGGAACGCACGAGCGGAGGACCTTCCCGCCGGTCTGACCGAGTCGCGGTTCGCGGGCGGCTACGACTGGTCGGTCTGGGTAGCCGACGCGACCGAGGGGACCGGAGCGGAGCTCTGGCACAACGCCCCCGCGGATTCACTCCATGCGGAGGTCCGGCAGGTGATCTGGGCGGGGGATCACATCCTCTTCCAGGCCGAACCCGACGGCTGGCGCCACTACTACTCCGTCTCGGTGGACGCCCCTGAGGCCGATGCCGCCCTCCTCACCACCGGGGACGGCATCGCCGAGCACATCGGCCTGTCGAGCGACGGCCGCACCCTCTACTACGCCACCAACGCGGGCGACATCCACCGCCGACACCTGTGGAAGGTGCCCACGGCTGGGGGGACGGCCGTCCAGCTCACACGCGGCCAGACCATCGAGACGTATCCGGCCGTCCTGGCTTCGGAGCGATCCGTGGCCGTGCTGGGCGCGGGACCCAAGCTCCCGCTCTCGGTCGCCCTGGTCCCGGCGTCCGGTGGTGCACCTCGCGCGCTCAAGCCGCTACCGGAGCGGTTTCCCCTGGACCAGCAGGTGATCCCCGAGAACGTGACGCTCGCCGCGTCGGACGGCTTCGAGTTCTACAACCAGGTGTTCGTGCCGAACGACATCCGACCCGGTGAGAAGCGACCCGCGCTGGTCTTCATCCACGGCGGTTCCCGGCGTCAAATGCTGCTCGGCTACCACTACATGCACTTCTACCACATGGCCTACGCGATCAACCAATACTTCGCGAGCAAGGGCTACATCGTGGTGTCGGTCAACTACCGGAGCGGGATTGGCTACGGCCGGACGTTTCGGAACGCTCCCGGTCGCGGACGATTGGGCAACACCGAGTACCGGGACATCCTGGCGGCGGGCAAGTACCTCCAGGGCCGACCGGACGTCGATACCGAGCGCATCGGGCTCTGGGGCCTCTCCTACGGCGGGATCCTGACGGCGCAGGGGCTCGCTCGGAACTCGGACGTGTTCAAGTCCGGAGTGGACATCGCAGGCGTCCACCTCTGGGGGAACTCGATCGACCCCGAAAGCGTGTCCTACCAGGCGTCCTCGATCTCGGAGATCGAGCGCTGGACATCGCCGGTTCTGTTGATCCACGGGGACGACGACCGCAACGTGGCGTTTTCACAGACGGTGGGGTTGGTGCAGCTACTACGGGCCCACGACGTTCCGTTCGAGCTCATCGTGTTCCCGGACGACGTGCACGACTCGCTTCTCCACGAACGCTGGCTGGTCACGTTCGGGGCCACGGACGACTTCTTCGACCGAACGCTCATCCTGGGGGAGCCCGTGCGCACCGAGTCGGGACGTCCCCGGTGACGTCCCAGGGACCCGCGCCCCCTGGGTCTCCCGCGGCCCCCGCCTCCCCCGCGGCCCGGGGTGACACCAGCCGGGGCCCGTGACCCCCGACCGGCCACCCCTGTGGGCCTGTCCGGACTGCGGGGCGAGGTTCGTCAACAGGAACCAGTGGCACTCGTGCGGGCTGGCCACCCTGGACGATTGGCTGGACGGCCTGGGGTCCGACGGTCGTGCGCTCTACGACGGATTCGAGGGCATGATCGCCCGCTGCGGCGAATACCACGTCGGGCCGGCCAAGACGCGTATCGCGTTCCTCGGACGCGTGCGCTTCGCCGGCATCACCCGGCTCTCCGACTCGGGCATGCGGATCGCCTTCGCACTACCGCAACCTGTCCAGTCCGAGCGCTTCGCCAAGGTCGACGAGGTCGTGCCCGGCTGGTGGGTGCACGAGCTCGACATTCGTGACCCGGGACAGCTCGACGACGAGCTCGAGGGCTGGATCCGGGAGAGCTACCGCCTCATGGGGATGCAGGGCCGGCTCGCCTGAGCGACTCCGGACCTAATCGAACCAGTGATCGAGGGTGCGGTTCGTGAGCCGGGTGAGCTTGCCGATGTCGTCCCGGTAGTGCTCGAGAACCACTCGACGCATGCCCGGATCCAGCGGCGGACGCTCCGTCTCGACCAGGTTCCAGTTGCGGAGCCGCTGCATGACCTTGAGGTCTCCGGCGCCGGTGACGGACTTCACGGTGCGCACCATTCGCTGAAGCGCTTCGGGAGGCTGCTCGGTCAGGGCGCTCAGCCAGCCGTATCGGTGGATGGCGTTCTGGTTGTGGGGCTTGAACTCGACGTCGTGGTCCGGCGGAACGTCCAGGAACTCGATCACGCGATCATACGCACCCTCGGTATCGGCAACGAAATCGTCGAAGAAGACGATCTCGACCTGATCCCGCGGGAAAACGCCGAGCAGCCGCTCGAGTTGGGCCCCCAGAGCCGCGAGCTCGTCGTAGAGGAGAATCCGGGGCTCGTTACACGGTTCGGGAATTCGGTCGCCCGCCCGTCTCGAGTCGCACAGCCGCCAGGCCGCTTCGAAGTCGGGCTCGTCCTCCCAACGGTTGTAGAGCGACTGGGAATGCATCGAGTAGGTCAGGTCCGCGGGATTCCGCAGCATCACGATCAGCTTCATGTCCGCTGCGAAGTTCCGGATGTTCCGGGCGGCTTCCGTCGAGAAGAGGTACCACACCGAGGCCTCGCCCACGGCCCGGTGCTCCGGACCGGCGTCGGCAAACAGATCCAGGTATTCCTGTTCGGTGTCGGCGACACCATGCCCGGGCATGTCCGTGGAGAAGTAATGGACCTCCTTCGGAGTCGATACGAACACTCTGGGGTGCTCACGCAGGTACTCGCTGAGAGCGGTCGTCCCGCACTTGGGAGCACCCACGATGACGAAGTTTGGTCTCCGCATCCCTCAGCCTCGGGACAGAATGGTCGGGTTCAGGCGGAGTGTCTGCCAGACGTGTGCCAGCATCACCAGGTTCGAGATTGCCATGGTGGCGGAGGTGGCGATGGCCGCGCCCTTCATCCCCATGCTCGAGATGAGGACACCGTTCAGGGCCACGTTCAGGACAGCGCTGGCGCCGACGATCTGGGCGGCGCGCACGTGGTGGCCGGTAAGCGCCATGAGGAAGCCCACCGACCCGGACAGGGCGCTGACTGCCTGACCCGCTATGAGGATTACGAGCGGAACGTAGCCGGCCGAGAAGCCGGGCCCGAACACGGCGAGCACCTGGGCCCCGAAGAGCACGAACAGACCGCCGACGACCACCGTGAAGGCGAAAATGCCCCGCGCGGCCATGGCCAGGAGGTGCTGGAGCGCATCTCGACGTCCTGTGCTGAAGAGCTCGGAGATCATTGGGGCCACGATGGCGTTGGCCGACACGAGTCCGAGCGAGACGAAGCGGGCCACGCGGGAAGCGACGGCGTATACGCCCGCGTCCGCTGTGTTCTCTATGGCGCCCAGCATGAGGATGTCGGCCTGGCTGAGGACCATGTGCATGCCGGCCATGAACAGCAGCGGGAGTGACACCCTGAGCCAGAGGCCGTCCTCGCGTTTTGCGGGCGTCTGCCGTACCGCGGCGGGTAGGATGGACGCCTGCCACGCCGTCGCCAACAGGAGCGCGACCGCGGCCGCGATGAGGGCGAGCCACATCGCGATCGGGGCCGTCAGCCCCCTACCGCCCAGGAGGTAGAACGTGCCGGCCGCAGCCGCCATCAAGAGCGGGCGCACCACCTGAGCCGGTAGCCCCGCCCGCACGATGTGCTTGTAGGACCGGAGTGTCGAGCCCCGGAGCGCCGTCAGGGTCACGACGGGTATCAGCAAGAGCGTGATCCAGAAGGTCGTCGCCTCCGAGGCGCTGAGCCGAGGTCGTAGTCCCCAGACCACCGCGGCCCCCAAAGCGGCTGCAAGCCCGCTCGCAGTCAAGACATAGCGCTGGCTGGTGGCGAGCAGGCCTCGGAGATGGGCCCAGTCCTCCTTGGCGTTGTACTCCGGGACGAACCTGAGGAGAGAGGTTTCCAGGCCGAGCGAGCACACCAGGACCAGCAGGTTGAGCCAGGTGAACGCGTAGATGTAGACGCCGTATTCCGCCACTCCCATCAGGCGCGTGAGGAGCAGGTTGGCGCCGAGCGCGGCCACCGTGCCCGCGGCCATGACCAGGACCGCACCGCCGGCCCCTCTCCTGAGCGTGGCGGCCAATCGCCCACGCTCCCCCGAGGGCTTCACGGCCGGCGGAGTCGACATCGTCATGGGGCAGAGTGCGTCCGTGTGGGCGTGGCGTGGGAGGCGGCGTCGCCTGCCGTGCAGGAGTCGTGCAACCGCAACCCGGTCGCGGTCACCTCGGAGCGCGCACCAACTCCGAGAAATGGAACTGCACGACACGCCAGGCGTTGCCTGTGCGGACTCGCGTCTCCGAGTACCGCCACGTGCCGGGGCGGACCACCCCTCCCGGGAGGGTGAGGGAACCGTCGAGGTACGCCACCGATACGGCCGCGTTTCCATACACGGCCACGTCGAGGTCCCTGACCTGGAGGTTGGCACGGATGCCCGCGTCGTAACCGGCCCGCAGTCCCGCCACGTTCACTCCTTCGACGAGCTCGCTTCCGTCCAGGAAGAAGCCACGCGTGTCCGGATGGTAGTAGCTCGCGAACGTCTCGAAGTCTCCCGCCCCCCACGCCGCCAGCGTTGCGGCGACGGCCGCGCGCACGTCGGCCTCCTGTGCCCCTGCGCCGCCGGTCCCCAGCGCGTATGCTAGCGCTAACGCCACCAAGCTCGATCGCACCCTCACCGTACACCCCCTCGGACGCCGTGAACCTCTGCTCTACGTCCCTAGTTCCCGGCGCGCTCGGCCGGTGTTCCCCTCCTGCATGACATCGGATCCGCGGGACCAGTCACCTCTCCGTCGGCAGGGCCTTCTCGTGGCTCTGGCCGTGGCTGCTGGCGCGGTCGCGCTGACCTGGGTCGACCTGGCCCCACGGGTCGAGGCGGAGTTCTTCTTCTCGGACGAGGATCCGCAACTTCGAGCCACGACGGAGATCGGCCAGCGGTTTCCTTCGTATCCGCAGGTCATCGTGCGGGCCGAGAGCAGCACGATCGACTCCGAGGCATACGGCTCGGCGATACGGGCCCTGACGGGGGCGCTCTCGCAGGTCGATGGAATCAGCAGCGTCGCGAGCGTCACGTCGGCGAACGCGGCGCGGAGCCCGCTCTGGAGCCGCCTGCTCCTCAATCCCGACGGCGCCTCTACCAACCTGGTGCTTCAGACCGCCGGCGGTCCGTTCGACACTCTGGTCCCCGCGCTCGAGGCCGAGCTCGCCGCGGCCGAGGGACCGGATCTGCGGCTGCAGATGTCCGGCGTGCCGATCATCGTGGAACTGATACGGCGCAACCTCTTTCGCGACCTGGTTGTCTTCAGCTCGGCAGCGCTGCTCCTGTTCGGTCTTCTGATCGGATTGGTGTATCGGCGCTGGAGCGTGGTCTTGGGCACGCTCTCCACATGCCTGCTGGCGTGCAGCGTGACGTTGATCCTCAACCAATTGATCGGGCTCTCCATCGGGCTGCTGACGGCCAACATCGTCACGATCGTCTTCGTTCTCACGCTCTCTCACATCGTGTTTCTCACAGCGAACGCGCGCCGCTACGGCGCGATGGCGGCGGTGCGCGTAACACTGCCCGCGTCGTTCTGGGCAATGGTCACCACTCTGCTCGGGTTCCTGTCCTTGACCGTGGCGAGCGCGCGCCCGCTGCGCGAGCTCGGCCTGGCCGGCGCCATGGGCACTGTGGTCGCGATCGCGATGGCGTACCTGGTCTACCCGGCCTTCCTCGCGGGCACGCCCGCCGCCCCGGACGGGGCCACCCATGGGCCGGCCGGACTCGACGGCCCCGACCGTCCCCGTCTCCCACTCTTCCCAGCCGTGGTCGTGGCCGCCGCGGCCGTTGTCATGGCCATCGGGGTGGTGCGGCTCGACACCGATCCCGGACTGCTGACCTACTTCGCCCCGGGATCCGAGCTCCGGGAAGGGCTCGAAGCTGTCGATCGCGACGGTGGCAGCAGCACCCTGGAGATCGTGGTGCGCGACGCGAATGGGGCCCGGCTGGACACCGATGAGGTCAACGACCGGATGTGGACGTTCCAGGACTCGCTCGAGGCCGACTACACCGTGGGCGTGGTGGTGTCGCCGCCGGTGCTGTTCGGGCACGCACGCCAGCAGCCGTTGGCCGGGTTTCTGACGCTCGATCAGCTCGCCGGGATCCTGGAAAGCCCCGCTCTCGACGAGGTCGGACGGGCGTTTCTGTCCGCAGATCGGCTGGAGGGCCGGTTCTTTGCCCGGATGCACGAGATCGAGCGCTCGGAGCCCCGGAGCGCCGTGATCGAGAGGCTGCTTTCGCAGGCCAGGCGCGCGGGCCTCGATCCCGTGCTCGTGGGCGGGGTGTACGATCTCCAGGGACAGTTGGGCCGACTCATCGCCTCGAGTCTGAGGATCGGTCTCGGTGGCCTGCTGCTTCTCTTCGTCGGGGTCGCCTTCGTCGTCGCGCGCTCTTGGCGAACGACCGCGGTCATGTTCGGTTGTCTGGTCGCGATTCCGGTCGTAGTGCTCGGCGCCTTCGGCCTTCTCAGCCTTCCCGTTGACATGATCACATCACCCGCCGCGAACGTCGCGCTGGCCCTGGGCGTCGACTCGATGATCCATCTCGTGCTCCGCTTCCGGGTGCTCCAGCGGGAGGGGGACACCAGCCCCTGGTCCGCAGCTCGCGACCAGATGGTCCAGCCCGTGCTGGCCGCGTCGATGATCGTGTGTGCGGGGTTCGGGATCTTCGCGCTCTCGACGTTTCCACCCACGGCCCGGTTCGGCTTTGCCGTCATCCTGGGTACGGTCACCGCTGCAACGGTCGCGCTCGCGGTACTCCCCGCCGTCGGGCAGCGCTCGACGCCGGCGGCTGCGTAGACAGACACCGAGGAGACAGCAGGCTTTGGTAGACCACCCGAGCGACGCGCGCCCCGCCGAGCGCGACCACATTCGTCTTCCCCGACGGGGCAGGGCCTCCCGCGGACAGCGGATCGGTCTGTATCTGGGGCCGGTCCTCTTCGTCGTCGCGCTCTTCCTGGACCTGGACCCGGCGAATCCACAGGTCACGCGAATGGCGGCGGTGGCCCTGCTCATGGCGACCTGGTGGATCACGGACGCCATTCCGCTGTTCGCCACCGCGCTGCTTCCCATGGTGCTCTACCCGATCCTCGGGATCGAGCCGACGGGTCGGACGGCCCCGGTTTACTTCAATAGCACGATCGTGCTGTTCCTGGGCGGCTTCATGATCGCCCTCACGATGGAGAAGTGGGACGTCCATCGGCGGATCGCGCTCTGGATCGTGCGCAGGGTGGGCGGAGGCGCCGACCGTATCGTCCTCGGCTTCATGCTCGCCGGAGCCTTCCTTTCGATGTGGATATCGAACACGGCCACTGCCCTGATGATGATCCCGATCGGGCTTGCCGTGGTGCTCCGCATGGAGGAGGAGTTCGGGGCGGAAGCGACGCACACGTTTTCCGTGGCCGTCATGCTGGCCATCGCGTACTCGTGCTCGGTTGGCGGACTGGCCACGCTCGTCGGAACTCCCCCCAACCTGTCGTTCCAACGGATCTTCGAGATCACGTTCCCGGACGCGCCGCCCATCGGGTTCGGGCAATGGGTGGTGCTCGGCCTCCCGATCGCCCTCGTCATGCTCACGATCGCTTGGCTACTGCTCACGAAAGTGTTCTACCGCGTTCCCGAGCAGGTCACGGTGGACCAATCGGTGGTCGACGAGGAGGCCGAGAAGCTGGGTCCCGTGGCCTTCGAGGAGCTCGCCGTCCTGATCGTGTTTGCCATCACGGCGTTCCTCTGGGTCTTTCGCGCGCCCATCGTCATCGGGCCCGTCGACATTCCCGGGTGGTCCGAGTTTGTGCCGTTCGGTGACATGATCGACGACGCCACGGTGGCCATGTGCATGGCCATGGTACTGTTCTTCGTGCCCACCCGATCGCCGGGGGCGCGCTCGGCCACGGTCATGGGGCCCGACGTCGTCATACGCTTGCCGTGGAACATCGTGCTGCTGCTCGGGGGAGGGTTCGCGCTCGCCCATGGGTTCCAGACGACCGGGCTCGCCACATTCATCGGCGATCAATTCCAGGGGCTGTCGACGGTGCCTCCCCTGGTCCTGATCCTCTCCGTGTGCTTGGGGCTCACGTTCCTGACCGAGCTCACCTCCAACACCGCCACCACTGAAATGGTGCTGCCCATACTGGCCTCGATCGCCGTGGCAACCGACATCCATCCGCTCATGCTGATGGTTCCGGCCACGTTGTCGGCGTCCTGCGCGTTCATGATGCCCGTGGCCACTCCACCCAATGCGGTGGTCTTCGGAAGTCAGCGGGTCACCATCCCCGAGATGGCCCGGGTCGGCGTGGTGCTCAACGTGATCGGCGCGTTGGTCATCACGTCTCTCTTCTATGTACTGGGCCCCGCGCTGTTCGGAATCGAGCCGGGCATCCTTCCCGACTGGGTGGCGTCCGCGGGCGGGGGGCGGTAACGCCCGAGGCGGTCCGCAGCTTGCAGCGCTCGAGCCTAACGGGAACCGCGGCCCGTCTGTCCCGTACGTGTAGCACTGCACCGAAGCCAAGCTCGATCCACTCGTCCGCCTGGACGTTCTCGCATAATGATTCGATTTCTCCACGCATTCTCGGGGACCGCTACGCGTGCGCGCGTCGGCGCCGCCCTGATCTTCGGCCTCATGGGTCTCACTCCCTCGGCGCCGCTCAGCGCACAGAACCTCGCGGAGGGCGACGAGGAGTACCCCGTGGCATCCGCCAGCCCCGAGGCCGACCGGGTCCCGGGCCGCGCGGACATCACCGTCGACGGTGATCTGACAGAGGTCGGATGGCAGACGGTGTCGCCGCTGACCGGATTCGTACAGCGCGAG
>JAHEKN010000067.1:0-5880 GCA_024638305.1 Gemmatimonadota bacterium
TGCACGCGCTCCACTTCGGTGAGCACCCCCTCGAGCCCCTCGACGATGCCGTCGTCCTCCACGCCGGCGACCAGTTGGTAGACGTCGATCGAGCCCACGAAGCGGCCTTTTCCCGAACCGCCATAGAGGAAGGGCGCCCCCGGCCGCTGTGTCAGCTCGTACATCCGGCGGGTCAGCATGCCGTTGTAGATCGACTCCGCAAACCGACGCCTCCGGTCAGCGACCGTCCCCGACTCCGCCACCGGCAACTTCCAGGTCACCGCCACGCTGGCGCTCGTTTCCTCGGGATCGGTGGCGATCGCGAACAGGGTCTCCTCGTGAACCGGGAGGTCGATCTCCGGACGAGGCCGCGGATCGGAGGGGCCGGCGAACCCTGCGAAACGCTCGCGGATCATCGCCTCAACCCGGTCCGCGTCGAAGTCGCCGACGGCCACGACCGCCATGAGGTCTGGCCGATACCAGTCTTCATAGAAGCGCAGTAGCGCGTCGCGGGCGAAGCTGCTCAGGACCTGGACCGATCCGATCGGCAGACGCTCGGCGTACCGCGATCCGTGGAAGAGCACGGGAACCTGCTGGTCCATGATGCGGGCTCGGGCGCCCCGGCCGAGGCGCCACTCCTCGATCACGACTCCCCGCTCCTTCTCGACCTCGTCCGGATCGAAAGCGACGCCCGATGCCCAGTCCTCGAGGATGTCGAGGCCTCGAATCAGCAGCGTATCGACGTCCGTAGGGACCGTGAGCATGTACACGGTCTCATCGAAGCTCGTGTACGCGTTCACGTCGGGACCGAACCTCATTCCGATTCGCTCCAGGTAGTCGACCAGTGCCTGCTTCTCGAAACGACGCGTTCCGTTGAACGCCATGTGCTCGGCAAAATGGGCCAGTCCCAGTTGGTCCTCGTCTTCCAGAACCGAGCCGGCTCTCAGCACCAGGCGTAGCTCGGCGCGCTGGAGGGGGCGGTCGTTTTCCCGGACGAAATACCGGAGGCCGTTCCCGAGCGTGCCGGTGCGGACTGCAGGGTCCCAGGCGAGGGGCGCGGCCAGGTCCGGGTCCTGGACGGTTGCACCCGCCGTTTCGGCCGGAGATCCCAGCGCCATCGCGACCCACGCGGCGCAGATCAGAATTCTCCAGCTCAGTCGACCGCTCATACGAGGTTCACTCCCGAGCTCTGGTGTCGCTGCCGATAGCGGCTACAGCACGGAGCCGCCTTCGTTCCGGGTCGGGGCGCCCGCTTGGGAGCCGCCAGGCCGCGCGTGTATCTTGAGTGACCCGAGGCACCAGCGCCCGGATCCGCGAGCCAACGACCACGACCTGCCATGTTCCTGACCCCCTGGGTGCGGCGACTGCTGATCGCCAACGTCATCCTCTATTTCCTCCCTCAGGGGGTCCTCTATTACACCCTGGCGTTCGTCCCGGCGCTCGCCATCCAGCGCCCCTGGACGTTGGTCACGTACATGTTCCTCCATGCGGGCACCATGCACCTGCTGTTCAACATGATCGGCGTCTTTTTCTTCGGTCCACGCCTGGAGAGTCGGCTGGGCGCCCGGGACTTCCTCTGGCTCTATTTCCTCAGTGGCATCGGCGGGGCGCTCCTTTCCCTGGTCGTGCCCGGCGGAGACCCCCGCATCCCCATCGTGGGCGCCTCCGGGGCGGTATACGGCGTCGTTGCCGGTTTCGCCTATTTCTGGCCCCGCGACAAGATCCTCATCTGGGGCGTCTTACCGGTCGAGGCGTGGGTGCTCGCCATGTTCGTGGTGTTCCTCAGCCTCTGGCAGGGCCTCTCCGGAACGGGCGGCAACGTCGCGCACTTCGCCCATCTGGGCGGTCTCGGGTGCGCCTACTTGTTCCTGAAGCTCCGCGAGCGCCAGGCCCAGGCGCGCAAGCGTCGCTGGCTCGAGGGTGGCGGCTCGGGTGGGGGCAGACCCGCGAAGGCGCGAGGGAGCCGACAGGTGCTCGACCGCTGGCAGGCGATCGAGCGCGACCGCCTGCACGAGCTCAATCGCGAGGAGGTGGACGCGCTCCTCGACAAGATCAGCACGAGCGGCGCCCAGAGCCTCACCCCCGAGGAGCGCTCGTTCCTGGACAGGATGGCGGAACGATACTCGGGAGGGGCCTCCAACTAGTCCGCCCGGGCTCGGGCCCGCGTCCGGCTCAGTTCCCGCTCCCGCCCCAACGCCTCTTCTGGATCCGGTCGAGCGGCCGCGGCTGGGCCGCGGGCCGAAATGCCTCTCGGGTTGCCAGGTCGTAGCGGTCGCCCGGAGCCAGCAGGTAGAACTGGCCGCCCGTGTCGATCTGGCGCTCGTGGTCGTAGATGGCCACGTAGCCCTGACCCATCACCTGGAACTGGTCCCCCGACACGACGATCGCCGTGTTCTCGTCGATCCCGATACCCAGCAACTCCGGCTTGGCTTCGATCACCTCGATCAGATCGAACTGGCGGTTTCGTCTCAGGAGATGCTGGTCGATGGCCACTCCCCTGAGAAAGGCGAACCCCTGCTCGTGGTCCCCCATCATGACCGTGTTCGTGTTGGTGTCACCGCGTGCCAGGTAGTCGCCCTGAATCGTGGCTCCCGCGGAAGAGCCACCGATGACGCCGCCTCGCTCTAGGACCCTCCAAAGTTCCTCGTGCGTGCGCGTATCCAGATAGGAGTCGGCCAGTCGCCACTGGCGGCCTCCCGGGAACCAGACGCCGCGGGCCTGCCTGATCGGTGCCACGAACGCCTCGCTGTCCGCCACCGCGCGGTCGTTCGTATGGAGGACCGTCAGATTGGTGGCGCCCAGGGCCTTGAGCGGACGGAGCCCCTGGTAATACTGGTCGTAGTCGTCGCCTCCTCCCGCTGTCGGAATCACCACGATGGGGACGTCGGGTCCGCCCGCCAGGTCGATGAACCGCTGCCAGATGGCCTCGTCCTGGAGCGCGCCTCCCACGATGACCAACGAGCCGTTGGCCGGTCCAACCGAGGGTGCGGCGGCCTGGGCCGCGACGGGACTGACGGGGGCGGACACCAGCAGACATGACAGCGCGACGAGTATGTACAGCACGCGTTTCACGAGTCGCTCCTTTTGGGGTACGACAGGGGCGTAACGCCCTGATTTTATGCTCCCGGACCGGATTGATCGAATCGGGCCCAGCGGTCAGTCGTCTCCGTCGCCCGGGTGCCGCGCCCAGGGCGCGCTCGGCAAACTTCGCGTAGGCAGGCGTCGGTCGACGGGCGCTGCCGGAGCGACCGGCGTGAAGACGTCCATGTCCATGCCCTTGCCCTTACCGGAGAGGCCCTGTCCCTGCACCGACCGGGGGGCCACGAGCGTGTGGACGATCGGCGAAGAGTACACCGCGGTCCGGGACAGTCGCAGCAGGAAGCTCCGCCGGTCGGTCCGCGGCGTGTCCGTCATTGAGGAGGCGGTGGACTCGCGCCTTCGGAGTCGGTCGGCGGCCGCGTCCAGCTCTCGGCGTCCGGTTCCAGCGTGGGCGGGTAGAGATCGTCGACCGAGGCCGGGTGCGCCGCGAACTCGTGCCCGGTCCGTGCCTGGTCTCCCGACCGGGCCGTCCACGACAGCCAGCCGGGTGTCCCGTCCCTGAATCCGTAGGTGTCGAGGCTGGCCTCCAGGGAGTCGCCGGCCACGGCGTCGATGGGAGCGCGGAACGGCAGGAATACCTGTCCCCACACGCCGCCCCCGGGCGACCGGTTCTGCACGGGCCCGGCCATCCAGGTGCCGTCGCCGGCCGAGAGCTCGAGCCAGCACGCCAGGCCGTGCACCGGCCCCCCGTCGAGCACCCACGCCACCGTGCCCCCCAGGCGGGACGTGGGGGGTGGGGGATGGATGGTGATCTCGCTCAGCACGGTGGCCGGCCCGCACAGGGAGGCGGGGGGAAGATGGAGGACCGACGGCGCGTTCTCCACGTACCCGGCCGTGGCGCTGAAGTCGATACCGTAGGCCTCGAAGTCGCCGGCGCCGAACGGGAACAACTGCCTCCAGGCCGCCTCGCTGGAAACCGGCGCCAACACCAGCCGGCCGGTGCCGGGGAGTACGCGGCCGCCGGGCTTCAGGTAGCGAGCCGCGCACGCGCGCAGCAGGCGCACGGTGTCCTGATCCACCAGCCGCGTCGGAAAGTCCTCGAAGATCAGCACGTCCGCCCGCTCGGGCACGTCCACGTCCGGCGCCTTCCCCCGGAGGAACCGCACCCGATCGGCGAGTCCGTTGGTCCTGGCGATCTGCTCGGCCACGTGGACGACCGGGTCCGACTCGATTCCCCAGACGGCGCGCGCGCCGGCCTGGGCCGCGAAGAACGAAAACGTCCCCAGCCCGGAACCGATCTCCACGACCACGTCCCCAGGCGCGACGGCGGCGTGGATCAAGCGCTGGAATCCCTCGACCCGAGGCCGGTCCGCGAGCAGCCCATGGAAGAAGGACATCGTCACGTGAGGAGTCCCCGCCTGCGGAAGTCGTCCAGCCCGACCGTCACCTCCGCGCGGACCCGCTCGAGCTCGGGCGTGCGCTCGTAGGCGTCCCACACGGCGGTAGCCAGCTCCTCAGGAGTGCGAACGCCGTCGATCTCCTCCCAGAGCACGGCTGCCGACAGGTTCAGCACATGGAGCTCACGACTCACCGGGTCGAGGATGACCCACTCGTCCGCCAGCGGACGGAAGACCACGTCGTCTCGGCGCTCGGGGGGGGCGCGTCGTTCCATACGCCAGTCTAGGTGGCTGCCGAACGGAAGGCACGTCGCACGGCATTCACCGGTGGGCCGCCGGCTGGAGCAGTGACGCCAACGACTCAACAGCTTCCGCGGCGTCGTCGAAGACGAGCCGGAACGACGACGCCTTCTCGGCCACCGCCGCGAGCCTCGCGAACGCGCCCTCGGGTGACTCGCCGGTCTCCATCGCTCCGTCCAGCAGCCACGCAAGGCCCTCCGACGCGGGCACGGCGTCGAGCGAGGGCGGTCGCGACGGGTCGAACCTGGCTTTGACGAGGGCGGCGACGCCCATTGTGCCGCCCCAGCCCCCGAAAAGGCGTGGGTCGACCCAGCATTCGTCGTAGTCGGGGCGCCAGAGCACCGTATCCGACGGAGCGAGTCCCGCCTCGCGAACCCGGTCCACGTGGACCTTGACTCGCCGGCGAAAGTCTCGGACCCGTCCGCCCTCGTCGATCGTGACCACGTCGTCCCCGAGCAGCGGGCGCCCGGACATGAGCCAGCGGAAGGCGAGTGTGGACTTTCCGGCTCCCGAGGCCCCCATGACCAAAATGGCGCCGGCGTCCGTGGCCAGCGCAGCGGAGTGCAGGTGGTAGCAGCTCCGCCGGCCCGCCAGGAGCGCTGTCGCCAGCCGCCGCTCGAGCTCGTCCGTGGCCGCCGCCTCGTCCAGGCGGACGGTCTGCTCGTGCTCGGGGCCTCGAATCTCGAAGTGCGGGCCGGCGGTCCCGATTTCGATGACCACGTCCGGCGATCGGACGGGACCGACCTGGAGGTAGTCCGGGAAGAGCTCGGCCGCGATCTCGCCCATGCGCGACTCCGTGGCGGACACAGCGACCGCGCGCGCGCCATCGCTGAAGGTCAAGGTCGTCGGAGCCACGCTCACCCCAGGCGCGAATGGAGTTGGCCTGAAACGGTCGGATGCGCGCGCCGCTGCCGGGTCATTTCCAGGGCGAGTCGTCGAGCACCATCGTCCATCGCTCGGTCCTGCCGGACCCGGCCGCGGTCATCTCGAGCCGGCCCCCCTCGCGCACGTACTCGATTCGCTGCGGAAAATCGTGCCCGGGATTCTCGAACCGGGCCCGTCCGGGGGACGACTCCGTCATCCGGAACGGCGTGGCCGGGCGACCCAACGGGCTGGCCCAATAGATGACTCCGGGCGCATCGCCGTCGCGGGACACCTCGATCCG
>JAHEKN010000067.1:5890-18577 GCA_024638305.1 Gemmatimonadota bacterium
CACCACGGGTGTCGCGATGGACCCCGAGCATGAGGCCGCCCCGCGGAGCGAGCCAGACCTCCTGGACGGTCTCGGGGTGCTCGGAGTGCACCCACGCACCTGCGAGCCAGGCCAGTGCCTCGACGTCCGCGGCCGGGTCCGCGGCCGGTGGGCCGACCGCCTGGCCTACGAGCGTCGCAGGAAGCGCGATGGCCGCAATGGCGGCGCTGCCTGCGGCCAGCCTACGCCTCAACGGCGTCGTCCCGGCATACGAGTCGCACCCGACCCTTGCCGAAGACCTCCTCCAGTGCGTTGATGGTCTCGGCGTCCGGCGCGGCCCGAAGAGTGCGTGACCTGAAGCGAGGAGCCGGCTGGCCGTTGTCCGTGCCGATCCGCACCTCCACGGGCGCCGGACCCGGGTGGGCTGCCAGGATCGTCCGCGCCCGGCGCAGCCCTTCCTCCACGAATCCGTCCCCGAAATCCATCTCGATCTGCACGGCGAGGCGCCCACTCTGGGCTGCGTCTTCCAGCAGGACGGCCCGATCGAGGAATATGGGCGGATCCTCCTCGTCGCGTTCGCGCCCCGAGATCTTGCCGGACACCAGCACGACGGCGTCCTGCGCCAGGATATCCTTGTACGCCTGCCAGGCGTCACGGAACGCCAACACCGTGGCGGTTCCGTGGAAGTCCTCGATCAGGATCTTCCCCCACTCGGAGTTGTCCCGCCGGGCGATCTGACGGGTGACCGATATGACCACGCCCGCGAGATCGACCGAGGCCCCCGGATGTTCGGCCAGGGTGCGCGAGTTCACGCGGTCGAACGCACGCACCACCTGGCGGAACCGCTCCAGCGGATGCCCGGAGATGAAGAAGCCGAGCGCCTCCTTCTCCCGGGCCAACCGATCCGGCTCCGACCACTCGGGAATCCTCGGGAGGCTGGGCGTAATGTGCTCGACGGGCGCCCCTTCTCCGAACAGGGAGGCCTGGCCAGCGGCCTCCTCGGCCTGACGCGCCTGGACTTCCGCATAGGCGGAATCGAGTCCCGCGAGCAGTTGGGCCCGGTGGCCGAACGCGTCGAGCGCACCCGCCGCGATCAGGGCCTCGGTGGCCCGTTTGTTCAGGGCGCGCAGATCGACCCGCTCGAGAAAGTCGAAGAAGCTCTCGAAGGGGCCGGCCTCCCGCGCGGAGAGAATCGACTGGACCGCGCCCGAGCCCACGCCTTTGACGGCGCCCAGTCCGAACCGGATTTGCCCCTTCGGCGTGACGGTGAACTTCCACCCCGATTCGCTCACGTCGGGCGGCAGCACCTCGAGTCCGTTCGCGAGGCGATCGACCTGCCTGTCCAGCTCCCGGCACTCGGAGATGTACTTGACCACGTCGTCCGTCTTGTCGAGCACGGACGACAGCAGCGCGGCCATGTACTCGGCCGGGTAGTGGACCTTGAGCCAGGCGGTGTGATAGGAGACGAGCGAGTAGGCCGCGGAGTGCGACTTGTTGAAGCCGTAACGCCCGAACGTCTCGATCTGCTTGGCCAGCTCCCCGGCCTTGGCCGCGGGCACTCCCCGCTCGACGGCCCGGTCGGCGAAGGCCTTCAGCTCGCGGTCGATCTTGGCCTGGTCCTTCTTGCCCATCGCCGAGCGGAACTGGTCGGCGTCTCCCAGCGAGTAGCCGGCCAGGACGTTGGTGATGCGCATCACCTGTTCCTGGTAGACGATCACGCCGTACGTCGACTCCAGGATGGGCTCGAGGGCCGGGTGCAGATAGCTCACCGCTTCCTGCCCGATCTTGCGGCGGACGTACACGTCCGTCATGCCCGAGTCGAGCGGCCCCGGCCGGATGAGCGCGTTGGTGGCGACCAGGTCCTCGAAGCGGTCGCAGCGCATGGCGCGGAGCTTGTCCGTGGCCAGCGAGGACTCGAACTGGAAGATCCCCTGCGTACCGCCGTGCGCGAGCATCTCGTAGACCGCAGGGTCGTCCAGCGGGACGTCGTCCATGGACGCGTACTCTTCTCCGGTGTCCGGATTCTTGAGCACGCCCTCCTTGGCCCGGATCATCTCCACGGCGTCCGCGATCACCGTGAGCGTCTTGAGCCCCAGGAAGTCCATCTTGAGCATCCCGGCGTCTTCGAGGCAGTTCATGTCGTACTGCGTCACGACGTCGGGACGGTCCTCCTCGGGATCGCTGCCGTTGCCGGTGCCGGACCCCCGCCCGTTCCCCTTGCTCTGGATGCAGACCGGCACGTAGTCGTCGAGCGGGCCGGGGGCGATCACCACGCCGGCGGCGTGGACGGAGGCGTGGCGTGAGAGCCCCTCCAACGTCATGGAGTAGTCGAAGAGTTGCCGGTGGCGGTCGTCCTGCTTGTAGAGGTCCTTGACCTCACGCAGCCGTTGCACGGCCTCCTCGACCGTGAAGCTCTGCCCCGGCTGATTGGGGATCATCTTGGCGATCCGGTCCGTCTCGGACGGCTCGAAGCCGAGGACGCGACCCACGTCCCGAATGACCGCACGGCTCTTCATGGTCCCGAACGTGATGATCTGGCCAACCGCGTCGCGCCCGTACTTCTCCCGCACGTGCTCGATCACCTCGCCCCGCCGCTCGAAGCAGAAATCGATGTCGATGTCGGGCATCGTGCCGCGCTCCGCCGTCAGGAAGCGCTCGAACAGGAGGTCGAACTCGATGGGGTCGATGTTGGTGATCTGGAGGGCGTAGGCCACGATCGACCCCGCCGCCGAGCCCCGCCCTGGCCCCACCGGTATCCCTTGCTCCCGGGCCCAGGCGATGAACTCCCAGACGATCAGGAAGTAGCCCGCGTAGCCGCAATCGCGGATGACCTCGAGCTCCTGCTCCAGTCGCTGGCGGTGCTCGTCCGGCAGCGGATCGCCATAGCGCTCGATCACTCCCGCCTCGGCCAGGTGCACCAGGAACTCGTCCGCGTCGTCGTATCCGTCGGGCAGCGGGAAGGTCGGGAGGTGGTACTGCTTCTCGAACGTGAGGTCGACCTGATCGGCAATCCGGAGCGTGTTCTCGATAGCGTCGGGCCGGTCCGCGAATCGCTCCGCCATCTCGGCGGCGTTCTTGAAGTAGAGGCCCTCGTCGTAGTGCATGCGATTCGGGTCCGAATGGTCTTTCCCGAGTCCGATGCAGAGCAGGACGTCGTGGGCGTCGTGGTCCTCTCGCCGGAGGAAGTGCGTGTCGTTGGTCGCGATCACCGGAAGGCCGGTCTCTTCGGCGAGCGCGAAGATCTTCGCATTGAGGTCGTGTTGTCCGGGCGAGTCGTGGCCCTGCACCTCGAGGTAGTAGCGCCCGTCGAACACGTCCGCGTACCACTCGGCCGTGCTCCGAGCGGCTTCCTCGTCGTCCGCCATGAGGTAGCGCGCGACCTCGCCGGCCATGCACGCCGAGCTCACGATCAGCCCCTCCGAGTGCGCGCGCAGCAGCTCCCGGTCGATGCGAGGTCGGTAGTAGAACCCCTCGGTGTAACCGGCCGACGACAGCTTGACGAGGTTCTGATACCCAGTACGGTCGCGGGCCAGGAGCACCAGGTGGTAGTAGGCCTTCTCCCCCAGCGCGTCGCGCGTGCGCTCCAACCGGCTACCGGGCGCGACGTAGGCCTCCATCCCGATGATCGGCTTGACGCCCGCGCGAGCGGCGGCCTTGCGAAACGTCCACGCTCCGAACAGGCAGCCATGGTCCGTGAGGGCCAGGGCCGGCATCTCGTACTTGGCCGCGCGCCGCACCAGGTCGCTGATGCGGTTGGCCCCGTCGAGCAGGGAGTACTCGGAGTGTGTGTGGAGGTGGACGAAGCTCATGGCGCGGTTCGGACGGGCCTGGGCGGCTGCGAGCGGGGCTCGCGGCTCCCACTCTGACCCATACTAGCCGGTCACGCCAAGTGGGGGCAGGGGGCTCGGGCGGGGAGCCTTGCGTTACGGGACCGGCACCGGCCCGACGTCGCCAACGGGGCCGGTAACGGCCGGTTCGCTCAGCAGCGGAACGAGTCCAGAATCGTCTCCAGCTGGATCATGTACTCGTACTTTTCCTTGCCCGGTGCGTAGAGCCAGGCGTCGAGCAGGTACACGCGTTCCTGCTGCTCACAGATGATGGCGCGCAGGAGAAACGGTCCCCCCGCCGGCCAACCGCCGGGCGGGCTCTGCCAGGACGCCTGGATCTGATAGGCGTGGCTGCCCCCGAAGTTGCCGGGACCGCCACGCACGTCCGCCAGGTTGACCACCTGCTCGTCCTCGTAGTAGCGCTCGACCAGCTCCGCCCTCCACTCCAGGAGCCGCTCGGGGCCCAGGTCGTCGGGCACCGGCGACATCCAGTCCACGGCGATCTGCCGGATGAGCTCGGACGGATCGGGATTGTCGTTCCTGAACACGTACACGCTGTCCCGCACCTCGCGGTCGTACACCGCGGGAATCATCAGCCGGAAGCCGGCGGTCGCCTCCAGGGAGTCCGCCAGAAGGGTGTCGGGGCCGGAGACGAACATCCTCTGGACCACATAGCTGCGATACTGCTCGTCGAACTGCTCGGAGAGCTCGGGCAAGAGCCTCTGGAGCTGCGGCAGGGGCTCCCCGTCGTTGAGCAGGGCGACCGTGACGAGCTGGCTCTTGGCCCACACGTCGCGCATCTGGAGAATCTCGGGTGGTGCCAGGGCCTCGTTGCCCCTCCGTTCCTCCAGTGCCTGCAGCACCCACGGGTCGTTCTCCGACCCGATTACGAGCACCTGCTTGAACCTTCTGAGGTTGCCCCAGGTCGGCTCGCGCGGGTCAACTTGCGTGAGCGTGAACGCCTTCTCGTCCGTCACGGTGAAGACGCGGGTTTCGAGCGAGTACTTGATCTCGCTCTGCGTGCTCTCCCATAGCTCGTTGGGAACGGCCACGATGATGCTGTTGGCGTCACCGAAGGCGAGCGTCTTTTCACAGCCCGCGACTGCCAGGCACAGCAGCGCAGCCAACGCGGGCACCATTCGGGTAGGATGCATACGGGTTCTCAGAAGGCTCCGGGTGTCAGGCGGTACATCCGGTCGTTCGGGCAGAAAGAGATACGCCCCGAACGCCGAATTGTATCCAGCGACGGCGGCGGGGTCCAACCGGCCCGATCCGGGATCGCCTCCGGGCAAGGCGTCAATCGTGCCCGGATTCCGGGTCGGGGCGCGGGAGCGTCCCGGGGTCCGGCGACCAGGCGAAGCGGTCCATGTCGATACGATCGCTCTCGGAGAATCCGATTCCCTCGTCCTCCAGGAGCCGTCGCTGGAGCGTGGCGATGTGGTGGATGCGGGGCGTGGTGATCCGTCCCCTGTGGTTCACCACGCGCCACCAGGGCACGTCGTGTCCGGAGGGAAGC
Source organism: Gemmatimonadota bacterium (assembly GCA_024638305.1). Taxonomy (GTDB): domain Bacteria; phylum Gemmatimonadota; class Gemmatimonadetes; order Longimicrobiales; family Gaopeijiaceae; genus JAHEKN01. Next base: position 11,213 of record JAHEKN010000067.1, read on the forward strand.
GCCGAGAGGGCGGTGCCGACCCCCCTCGCGGCCCGCGGGTGACCCAGTAGGGCGGCGACGGCTCCGTAGCTGAGCACGCGACCCCGCGGAATGGCCCGCACCAGGTCGTAAACGGCGCCCCGGAAGGGTGACGCCGGAGTCTTGCTGCGGGGTCCCATGGCTCGGCCCTCGGATCGTTCTTGACACCGCCCTCCGGCCGGAGTATTAGCGCAAATGGCGGTGCCGTCCACTCTGGTCGGTAGCGGGTCGCTGGCCACTGGGGGACTGGAGTTCGTAACCCTTCTTGCGGAGTTCCTTGTCCAATGGTGAACGACATCTGGATGGACGGGGCCAGCGGGAGCGCCGACCCCTACGCGTACGCGGAGCCGGCGGAGGTCGAAGAGCTCGACGACATCGAGATCAGCGATTCGGCGGACGACGACGACGAGGAGTTTGACGACTGGGACGACGACGAGTGGGAGGATTCCGACTGGGAAGAGGAGGACTGGGACTAGGCGTCCCAGTAACGTCCGGCACGCCACCGCGGGCGCCCGGGTTCCGGGGCGCCCGCCGGTGGGTGGCCACCGGGGCCGTCCTGCTCCTCGGGTGGGCGTGCGCTGGACGGGTGTCTCCGCCAGCGCCGAGTCCCGATCCGGCGGCCCCGGTTTCCCCGGTTGTCCACCGGGTCTACGTCGCGAACGAGTCGTCCGACCTGGTCAGCCTCGTCCGGTTCGTTCCGGGCGAGGTACCAACGGTCGAGCGGCAGATTCCGGTCGGGCTGATGCCCAGCGACAACGATGGTGCGCACGGGATCACGGTCTCGCCCGACGGACGGTTCTGGTACGTGACCCTTGCCCACGGCACGCCCTACGGGCAGCTCTGGAAGTTCCACGCGGGGCCGGACACGCTGTTGGCCCGTGTTTCCTTGGGACTCTTCCCCGCCACCGTCGGGGTCAGCCCTGACGGAGCCTTCCTCCTTGCCGCCAATTTCAACCTCCATGGCGACATGGTTCCCTCGGACATCTCCGTGGTGCACGCCCCCACGATGGTGGAGCTGACCCGCATCGAGACGTGTCTGATGCCGCATGGCGGTCGGGTGGATGCCACGGGAGCCAAGCACTACTCGGCCTGCATGCACTCGGACCAGCTCGTCGAGGTCGACCTGGGCGAGCTCGCGGTGAGCGCGCGCTTCCTCCTGGAGCCGGGCCGCGAGGGGGCGCTCCCCGCGGACCACGGCGGACCACACGCGCCCACCACGTCGGTTTGCTCTCCTACCTGGGTCGAGCCCAGCGAGGTGGGGACCAGGACGGTCTATGTAGCGTGCAATCGGAACCGCGAGGTCCTGGAGGTGGACACGGATCGTTGGCGGGTGCTCCGCCGCTTCCCGACGGGCAACGGTCCGTACAATCTCGAGGCCACTCCGGACGGAAGGCTGCTGCTCGCAACGCTCAAAGGGGAGCAGGCCGTGGCGGTGTTCGACCTGAGCTCGGGCGTCGAGGTCGCCCGCGTGCCGACCAGCAGGCCCGTCACGCACGGGGTGGTCAGCACGCCGGACTCGCGCTACGCGTTCGTGTCGAACGAGTCCATAGGGTCCACGCTTGGAACGGTGGACGTCATCGACCTCGAGACGCTCACGCGAGTGGGTACCGCCGACGTGGGCCAGCAGGCCGGCGGGATCGACTATTGGGGCGGACCGCGCGGGGTCCCGCCGCGACCTTGACGTGACCGGCGCCCCCGTGATACCTGAGGGGATGCTCGACGCGCGACCGGTGTTACGGAATCCACGGCAGGCGGCCCGAATCTGGGCTTGGTGGTGGGGCGTCCCCGCTCGGGAGGCGGAGGCCGGGAGCTAGCGCGCGCCACAGCGACAGATCTCGACCCGTCTCCTGCGCAGGAGACGGGATTTTTTCGTTTTGACCCCACGGAGCGGAATAGGGGCCGATGGCATTCGACATCACCGCGGATCTGGACACGCCGGTCTCGGCGTACCTCAAACTCCGTGCGCTCGGGCCCCGCTTTCTGCTCGAGAGCGTGGAGGGCGGCGAGCGCCAGGCCCGCTACTCGTTCATCGGGTTCGGGAACGGCCTCGACGTGTCGCTGACCGAGAATCGACTCCGGATCGGCGACCGGATGGTGGAGCTGGACGGCAGCCGCAGAGCCCTCCTCGCGGGGCTCCGGACCGCCCTGGACGCTACGCCGGCCCCGGGACCGGTGCCGGACGGCCTGCCCTTGGCGGGCGGCTTGGTGGGCGTGACCGGCTTCGGCCTGCAGCACGCGTTCGAGGATCTCGCGGGTCCACCGGCCGAGACGTACGCAGCCCGGTACTATGGTCCGCCCTCGATCCTGGCGTTCGACCATCGGTCGCGCCGGGCGGCGCTGCTCACCGCCGGCGACGGAGATGCGCACCGCGAGCTGCGCGCGCGTGTCGTGGAGGCAATGGGGGCCGCGGTCCCCGCCTCGAGCGGCGGGAGCTTCACGCCGCCCGTGCAGAGCTACGAGCGCGACGACTTCATGGAGGATGTGCTCAGGGCCAAGGAACACATTCGCGCCGGTGACATCTATCAGGTCGTCCTTTCGATCGCCTTCTCGGGGAAGACCGACCTGGAGCCGTTCCAGGTGTACCGCGCGCTCCGTCTGCTCAATCCCTCACCATACCTCTATTTCCTGGACTTCGGCGATCTCCAGGTCGTGGGCTCGTCGCCCGAGGCCCTGGTGAAGCTCGAGGGCCGGCGGGCGTGGCTCCGGCCGATCGCCGGCACGCGCCCCCGGGGATCCAGCCTGGAGGAGGACGACGCGTTGGAGGCGGACCTCATGGCCGATCCCAAGGAGAACGCCGAGCACGTCATGCTGGTCGACCTGGCGCGTAACGACCTGGGCCGTGTGGCGGACCCGGGCACAGTGACGGTCGACCCCTATCGCACGATGGAGCGCTACAGCCACGTGATCCACATGGTGAGCGGCGTGACCGGCACGGTGGGGGAATCGGTGGATGCGCTCGACCTGTTCGCCGCGTGCTTCCCCGCGGGCACGGTCGCCGGCGCGCCCAAGATCCGGGCGTCGGAGATCATTCACGACCTGGAGCCCGTTCCTCGCGGATACTACGCTGGGACCGTCGGCTACTTCGGCAGGGCAGGGGCCATGGACCAGGCGATCGCGATTCGGACCCTGACCTTCCAGAACGGGGAGTACCGCTATCAGGCGGGCGCCGGCATCGTGGCCGACAGCGTACCCGAGACGGAGTACGAGGAAGTGCTGGCCAAGGCGGCCGTCCTGCGCGCGGCGCTCGAGTGGGCAAAGGAGGGCCTGTGAGCGGTCACGTGCTCCTGGTCGACAACTACGACTCGTTCACCTACAACCTGGTGCAGGCGCTGCGCGTGCTCGGTGCCGACGTGAGCGTGCTGCGGAACGACGTCCCGGACCTGGACGCCGTGGCGGCAGGCGAGGCCGGGACGCTCGACGGGGTCACGCACGTGGTGATTTCCCCGGGGCCCGGGCGTCCCGAGGACGCCGGCCGTTCCATCGCAGTGGTCCGCTCCACCATGGCGGTGGTGCCGGTCCTGGGCGTCTGCCTCGGGCACCAGGCGATCGGCGCGGTGCTCGGGCTCGAGGTCGGTCCGGCCGATCGGCTCATGCACGGGAAGACGTCGCGGGTGTACCACGACGACGGCTCCATCTACCGTGGCCTCCCGAACCCCTTCCCCGCGGGCCGCTATCACTCGCTGGCCGTAGCGGGGCCGGAGCCCGACGACGACGTGGCCGTCTGCTCCTATACCGCCGACGGCGAGGTCATGGGGATCCGCCACAAGTTTCTGCCGACCGAGGGGATCCAGTTCCATCCCGAGAGCGTCCTGACGCCCGACGGGGAGGCGCTGCTCCACAATTTTCTGAGGATGCCGTCGCCGGTGGAGGCGGTGCCAACCGACCGGGGAGGTGGCTCGTGACATCCGTCCTCGAACGCCTGGTTCGCGGCGAGAACCTGCCCGAGCACGAGGCGGCGGAGGTGCTCGAGCGGCTGACCGACCCGCGGACGGAGCAGGCGTGGTCCGGCGCCGTGCTGGCAGCGCTCCGAGCCAAGGGTGCCACGGCGCAGGAGGTCCGAGGGTTTGCCGTGGCCATGAGACGTCTCGCGAAATCCGTAACGCTCCATGTCGACGGCCCGGTCGTGGACCTGGTCGGGACCGGAGGCGACGGATCGGGGAGCTTCAATCTGTCCACCGGTTCCGCGCTGCTGACGGCGGCATGCGGGCTTCCAGTGGCCAAGCACGGTAACCGGTCGATCTCGAGCCAGTCCGGCGCGGCGGACGTGCTCGAGGCGCTCGGCTACGTCACACCGGAAGACCCGGGCCAGGTGCGCGAGTCGCTTGCGGAGCACGGATTCGCGTTTCTGTTCGCTCCCCATTTCCATCCGGCCATGCGGAGCGTGGGACCGGTGCGAAAGGCCATGAGCATCCGGACGGTGTTCAACATCCTCGGACCCCTCGCCAATCCGGCGTCTCCGCCCTTTTACGTGATCGGGGCGTTCAGCTCCGAGGTCGCCCGACTGATGGCCGAGGCGCTCTCCGGCATGTCGATCGAGCGTGCGTTCGTGGTGCACGGGGAGCCGGGTTGGGACGAAGCGACCCCTTGCGGGCCATTCCTGCTATTCGACGTGACGCCCGGGCGCGTGCGCGAGGAGCGGCGCGACCCACAGGACGTGGGCATCGAGGTGTGCGATCCCGGCGACCTGGCCGGGGGGAACGCGGAGTACAACGCGAGCGCCATACGGGACGTGTTTGCCGGCGACGAGGGAGCTCACCGAGACGCGCTCTGCCTGGGAAGCGGACTGGCGCTCGAGGTGTGCGGCGTCGTAGCGGATCTGCGGGCAGGCGTGGAGCGTGCCCGCGATGCGCTCGACAGCGGGGCGGCGACGGCGCTGCTGGACGGGTTTCGGGCGTGAGCCACCCGGGCTTTCTGGAGCGGATGCGGGAAGCCAGTCGGTTGCGGGCCGCGCGTGCCCGAGAGAGCGGCCCCCGGGAGTTGGAGCTCGAGCGGCGAGCCCGAGCGCGGCCGCCAGCGCCGCGGTTGGTCCACGACCCCGCGAGCTTCGACGTCATTGCCGAGGTCAAGCTGCGTTCGCCCGCCGAGGGGACGTTGGCCGGGTCCCTCGATCACACGGAGACGCTCGCGACCGTCGCTCGCCAGGCGCGCACGTACGAGGACGCCGGGGCGGTGGCCATTTCCGTGCTCACCGAGCCCGACGAGTTCCGCGGGTCGCTCGAGCATCTCCGTGCGGCCGCGGAGGCCGTGTCGGTTCCCGTGCTCCGGAAAGACTTCTTGGTCGACCGCTATCAGCTCCTCGAAGCGCGGGACCACGGTGCCGGTGGCGTCCTCCTGATTGCCCGCATCCTCGAGGGTGACCTGCTGGAGACGATGGTGCGGGAGGCTCTGGAGCTCGACCTCTTCGTGCTGCTGGAGGCGTTCGACGAGACCGACCTGGGCCGCATCGCGGACCTGACCGGTCGGTTTCCCGGCGATGGCGAGGCGGGGCCCCTGCTCGTGGGGCTCAACTGCCGCGACCTCTCCACGCTACGGGTCGAACCCGCCCGCTTCGCGTCCCTGATCGACGCGCTCCCGGAGGGCCCCGGACGCGTGGCCGAGAGTGGAATCCTGTCCGCGTCGGATGCCGCCCACGTGGCCGGGCTCGGCTACGACCTCGCCCTCGTGGGCAGCGCGCTCATGCGCGCCCCGGATGCCGGCGTCGCGCTGGCCGAGCTGGTTCGGAGCGGGCGGGCGGCCCGCGCCGGCATTCGCTCGGCGGCCGACTCCGGTGCGGAAGCGGTCACGAGGGGCCGATCGTGATCGTGCGCGTCAAGATCTGCGGGGTGACGGACGCGGCCGGTGCCGATCTGGCCGTGGAGGCCGGCGCCGACTGCCTGGGCTTCGTGTTCGCCGAGTCGGAGCGGCGCGTGGACGTGGCGGAAGCGCTGCGGGCGGCGGCCGACGTGCCGCAGCGCGTGGGGCGGGTCGCGGTGTTTCGGCACCCCTCGGCGTCCGAGGTCGACCGGGTGGTGCGGAAGTTCGCGCCGTCGCGCGTGCAATCCGAGCCCGATCCCGAGGTGCTCGCTGCCGTGCCTGGCGAGTCCCTTCTCCCGGTATTCCACGACACGGAGGATCTGGTCGAGCGGGTTCGCCGCTTCCGCGACGCGTTCGGCGACGGGCTCATCCTGCTCGAGGGAGCGGGTCGAGGCGGCCGCGGCACTCGGGCGGACTGGACGCGCGCCGAGCGAGTGGCGCGTCTGGGCCCCGTGGCCCTGGCGGGCGGTCTCACGCCCGACAACGTCGCGGAGGCGATCCGGCGGGTGCGCCCTTGGGCCGTCGACGTCTCGAGTGGCGTGGAGCGGGCGCCGGGTGTGAAGGATCCGGACAAGGTGCGAGGATTCGTGGACGCGGTGCGAGCCGCAGAGCGTCAGGTGACAGGATGAGGAGACGGTTGTGATCGAAGCCAAGACCGGAGCCACGCTCGAGCAACTCCTCCGCGGCGAGCTCCCGGACGCACAGGGCCGATTCGGTCCGTTCGGAGGCCGGTTCGTGCCCGAGACGCTCATGCCCGCCATCCTCGCGCTCGAGGAGGCCGCCAAGCGCGCGCTCGCGGACCCCGAGTTCACCGGAGCGCTCGACGCGGAGCTCCGCGACTGGGTGGGTCGCCCGACGCCGCTGAGCCACGCCGAGCGCCTCTCGGCGGAGTGGGGCGCGGACGTGTGGCTCAAGCGCGAGGACCTGACCCATACCGGAGCGCACAAGATCAACAACGCGCTCGGGCAGGCGCTGCTGGCGCGCTCCATGGGCGTTGCGCGCGTGGTGGCGGAGACCGGGGCCGGGCAGCACGGGGTGGCGGCCGCCGCGGCATGCGCCCACGTGGGGCTGCCGTGCGTGGTCTACATGGGAGCCGTGGACGTCGAGCGGCAGGCGCCCAACGTGCTCCGCATGCGCATGCTCGGGACGGAGGTCGTGCCCGTCGAGACCGGAGATCGCACGCTGCGCGCGGCCATCGACGAGGCCCTGCGCGACTGGGTCCGCGACCCCGGGGGCACGTACTACATGATCGGGTCCGTGGTGGGCCCCCATCCCTACCCGTGGCTGGTCCGCGAGCTGCAGGCGGTCATCGGTCGCGAGGCGCGGGCGCAGATGTTGGCGGACGCGGGTCGGCTGCCGAACGCCGTGGCGGCGTGCGTGGGCGGCGGCTCCAACGCGATCGGCCTCTTCCACGCGTTCCTGGGCGATGCCTCCGTCGAGATCCTCGGCTTCGAGGCCGGGGGCGAGTCGGACGAGCTCGGCAAGAACGCCGCAACCATCGCGAACGGGCGCCCCGGCGTGCTCCACGGCGCCCACACCCAGCTCATCCAGGAC
>JAHEKN010000243.1 GCA_024638305.1 Gemmatimonadota bacterium
CGGCGAGTAATCACGGCCTGAAGCCAGGGCTCAGCCGAGGCCCCGCCCGGCGCACCTGACGCACCCGACGCACTCGACGCACTCCGCGGCACGCCGGGGGCACCCGGGCACCCCGATGCGCGGTCCGGTCCTACCAGCTCAGGTCAGTACTCGAGAACGGCAGGTCCCTCACCCGCTTCCCCGTCGCCGCGAACACGGCGTTGGCGAGCGCGGGGATGACGGGCGGCAGCGCCGGCTCGCCCAGGCCGGTAGGCGAATTGTCCGTGAGCACGAAATGGAGGTCGATCTCTGGAGCCGCGGGCATCCGCAGCATCGGATAGCGATTGAAGTTGGACTGCTCGGTGCGACCGTTCGCGATGGTGATCTCCTGACCGAACGCCTGCGACAGCCCGTCGATCACCGCGCCCTGCACGTTGTTCTCGGCATTGAGCGGATTGATCACGTGGGCGCCGACGTCGCCCACCACCCACACCTTCTCGACCGCGACCTCGCCTGCGCGGCTCACCGCGGCCCGCACCACCTCCGCGAAGTAGCCGCGGTGGCTGTAGTGGAAGGCCACGCCCATGCCCGTGCCCGGGGGGAGCGCCTGCCCCCACTCGGACCGCTCAGCCACCGTGCGGAGCACCGCGCTCATGCGGGCCGGGTCCTGACCAACCTGCTCCCCGGGCGTGGCCAGGAGTCGCAGTCGGAATTCCACCGGGTCGGCGCCGGCCGCGTGTGCCAGCTCGTCGATGAAGGACTGGTAGACGAACGCCAGAGCGTTGCTGCCTGGCGCACGCAGGGCGCCGGTCGGCACACCGAGCGGGATGAGCGACGCGCCCATGCGGAAGTTGGGGACGAACCCGGCCGGGAACTCGGTGGGACGCACGCCGGCGCTGGACGCGAAGCGCTCGCCTTCCCCGAACGAGACGAAATGGTTCCGCCAGGCCACCAGCCGGCCGGCCTGGTCGACCCCGCCCTCCAGCTCGTGAAAGCCCGCGGGCCGGTAGAAGTCGTGACGAAAATCGTCCTCGCGTGTCCAGAGCAGCTTGACCGGAGCGCCCACTTCGCGGGCGATCCACGCGGCCTCGACCACGTAGTCGTTGCTCAGGCGCCGTCCGAAGCCACCCCCCATGCGCATGAGGTGGAGCGTAATGTCGGTCTCGCTGATCCCCAGCGTGCGCGCCACCAGCCGCCGCCCGCTTTGTGGCGTCTGAGTGGGGGCCCAAAGCTCGAGTTTGCCGTCCGTGAAGTGCGCGGTGCAGTTCTGGGGCTCGAGGGGTGCGTGCGCTATGAACGGATACGAGTAGCGAGCTTGGACCCGGTGCAGCGCGGCGGCGAGCACGGCGCCGGTGTCGCCATCCTCGCGTAGCGGGAGCGCCGGCGGGCTCGCGAACAGCCGGTCGGCCTCGGCCCGGAAGCCTGCGCTGCTCTGCGCGGCGGTCGGGCCCTCGGCCCACTCGACTCGCAGCACCTCGTCCCGGGCCTGGTTGGCCACCCACCAGCTGTCGGCCACGACGGCAACGCCCGACAGGAGGCCGCTCAGGTCGTCCCCGCCCTCGACGACGAAGGCGTGCCGGATCCCCGGCAGCGCCCGGACCTCGTCGAGGTTGGCGCTACCGACCTTGCCGCCGAAGACGGGACACTTCTCGAACACGGCATAGAGCATCCCCGGCAGCGTGACGTCGATCCCGAAGAGCGGTGTCCCGGTGACGATGGCGTCGTTGTCCACGTCCGGCACCGGCTGGCCGATGATACGGAAGTCCGCGGGATCCTTGAGCGGCACCTGCTCGGGATCCGGGACCGGAAGGGTCGATGCCCGTTCCGTCAGCGCTCCGTACCCGATCCTGCGCCCGCTCCCCCGGTGGAAGACCTCGCCCGACTCGGTTTCGAGCTCAGACTCCGGCACGGACCAGGTGGCGGCGGCCGCCGATACGAGGAGGGCCCGGCCCACCGCTCCGGCGCGGCGCATGGGAAGCCAGTGCATGGGTGTGGCGCTGCTCCCGCCGGCGAACTGGCCGGAGAAGTTGTCCGTGTCCAGGTCGCCCTGCTCCACGGTGACGTCACCCCAATCCACGTCCAGCTCCTCTGCGATCAGCATCGGGAGCATCGTCTTGACGCCCTGCCCGATCTCCGGATTCTGAGCGATCAGCGTGACCGCGCCCTCAGGGCTGATCCGGATGAACGCGTTCGGGATGAAGTCGGCAGCGGGCTCCGCCGCCGCCAGCCCGCGGAAGCCGCTCGCGCCGGCCACCCCGTCCAGATTCACGTAGCTCGCGATCAACAGGCCGCCGCCCGCTGCAGCCGTCACTCGCAGGAACTGCCGCCGCTCCATTCCGGTCACGCCGCTCACGACTCGCCTCCGTCACCGTCCGACGAGGATCCCGACCGATTGCCGGCGGGCGCGTTCTGGGCCATGGCACTGGCCGCGCGATGGATGCCCTCCCTGATGCGGACGTAGGTCCCGCAGCGGCAGAGGTTACGGACCATGCCGCGATCGATGTCCTCGTCGCTCGGCTGCGGCGTCTCCGCCAACAGGGCGGAGGCGGCCATCAACTGTCCGGCCTGACAGTATCCGCACTGCGGAACGTCGAGCTCACGCCAGGCCACCTGGAGCGGATGGCTACCATCGGGCGACAGCCCCTCGATCGTGGCGATGTCGTCGCCCGCGACCGTCGAGACTCGGGTCCGGCAGCTCCGAGCCAGGCGTCCGTTCACGTGAACGGAGCAGGCGCCGCACTGGGAGATCCCGCACCCGAACTTGGTGCCCTTCATCCCGAGCACGTCGCGGAGGACCCAAAGGAGAGGCATGTCCGGGGACACGTCGACCGTGACGGGGACCCCGTTGACGTTGAACGTGATTGGCATATTCCGTCCCGACCGTTGTTGCCAGCATGTGTGAAAACCGCACCAGGCTACGGTACGTCGGGTCGGTTGGGCAAATTACCGAGTCCGCCGGTCAGCCCGGTTCGGACAGGTTCAGTCGCTCGAGCAGTCGTCGGTAGGCCGGGTGGTTCCGCAGCGGTCCGAGCTGCGGATCGACCCGCGCGAACACCATCGAGTGCGAACGCTCGTCGAACCCCCGCTCGAGCAGGGTCACGGCCCGGTCGAGGTCGCCCAGGCCCGCGTGCACTCGGGCGAGCTCGTACGCGGGCACGTACCCCGCGGCGTCCCCCGTCTCGAGCTCCGCCATCAGCGCGCGCGCCTCGTCCATGTGGCCGCCGCCGGCGAGGGCGTGCGCCATGGCCAGCCTGGAAATGGCGCTGCCCCCCGAGAGGCGCACGTTGGTCCGTATGCGGGCCACCGCGTCATCGAACCGTCCCAATTCCTCGAGCGCCATGCCGATCCAAAGGTAGGAAAGCTCGAAGGCCGGGTCCCTCGCGATGGACTCCTCCAGCTGCCGGACCGCGCCCTCGTAGTCCCCGGCGTAGTAGTAGACCCATCCGGTGGCTGCGTGCGCGATCATGGACAGTGGGTCCAGCTCCGACGACCGTCGCATCGAGGTGGTGGCCTCCTCGAACCGGCCCATGGCGGTCAGGAAGTTGGCGTACCACTGATGGGCCACGGGGTACGTGGGGCCGAGCCCAATGGCTCGCAGGAACTCGGCCTCGGCCAACTCCCAGTCCCAGTCGTAGTACAACGCCGCGTACCCGAGTGTCGCGTGGGCCTCGGCGAGGGCCGGCTCGAGATCGAGCGCACGGCGCGCCGCCGCGGTCGCGAGCGGAAACGCCTCCCCGGGTGGCCGGTAGTCGTAGAACCCGAGCACGGCGTAGGCGTCCCCGAGGCCCACGAACGCCCGCGCGTACGTCGGGTCGATCTCCGTGGCGCGGCGGAAGTAGTCGACCGCCTGCTCCAGGCTCTCCTGAGACCTGCGGTTCCAAGCAAAGCGACCTCGCAGGTAGAGGTCCTGAGCCTCGTGGGAAACGGTCTGCCCACGGACCGCCAGCTCCCCCCGCTCTCCGCGGAGCCTCAAGTCCAGGGCGTCCGCGATGGCCTTGGCGATCTCCTCTTGAACCGCGAAGACGTCCGCGACGTCCCGGTCGAAGGTGTTGGACCAGAGGTGGTATCCGTCTTCGACGCTCACGAGCTGGGCGGTGATGCGGAGTCGGCTCTCGCTCTTTCGGACGCTCCCTTCCACGATGGTGCCAACGCCCAAGCGCGATCCGATCTCCGGCACCGACAACCCGGCTTCCCTGAAAGCGAACGACGACGTGCGAGCTGCCACGCGGACGTCGCTCAGCTGCGCCAGGGCGTTGAGGAGCTCCTCGGTCATCCCGTCCGCGAAGTAGGCCTGGTCGCCGTCCGGGCTCATGTCCAGGAACGGAAGCACTGCCACGGACCGCAGCGGAGCCGCCGGGGGAGTGCCGAGGCCGGTCTCGGGCCCGTCGACCGTGCCGGTCGCGATACCAGGCCCGTCGCTCGCGCGCGCCGCCCGGATCAGGTAGAGCGCACTTCCCGCCAGGATCGTGAGCGCCGCGACCATGACCAGCTCCGGCCCGCTCACGCGCTGCCTCCCGTGTTCGCCATGGTACCAGGCGAGCACCAGCGTGATCAGGAACCCGAACGCGATCAGGATCACCACGGC
>JAHEKN010000244.1 GCA_024638305.1 Gemmatimonadota bacterium
CCTCGCCACCGAGATCGCCGGGGTCGAGCTGGCTAGGCGTCGTTTGACCGTTCTGGACGACTTCGAGTTCATCCGGCTGGTGGACCAGGCCATCGATGAGGTGTTGCTTACCCGGCGGGTGGCTGGATTCAGCGAGCTCGCCGAGTCGCTGGGCTTTCGCCAGGCCGTGCGGAGCGCAATCAACGCGCTCCGCCTCGCAGGTGTCGACCCCAGCGCGATCCGCAGGACGTGGTTCCAGAATCGGGGCAAGCGGCGGGTCTTGGCCGACATCCTCGACGCGTACGACAAGGCCCGGGACGCGGGTGGCCACGCCGATGCCGCGGCGGTGCTCGAGCTCGCGCTGGACCAGATCGACGGCGGCGCGACGGTGGATGGCGTTCTCGTCGTGCTTCCCGGGCTCAGTGAGCGTGGTGTCGGTGGCCGATTGCTCGGTCGGCTGATCGAAACGCAGGGTGCCAACCTGGTCGCGACCGATCCGGTCGAGGGGTTGTCGGCCCCCGAGCGGATGCGCTGGAAAGCCGGACCCGCTCGCTCGCGGGGCTCGTTCCTGCATCAGCCCGCAGCGGCCCGCGCCACGGGCCTGGAGGTGTCGACCTTCGCGGCGGCGACGATCACCGACGAGCTCCGCGAGGTCCTGCGTCGGGCTGTCGCCGACGGACACGCGTGGGACCAGGTGGAAATCGTGACACCGGACGCGCAGGCGTATGGCTCCGAGCTCCACCAGATCACCGAGCGCCTGGGGATTCCGGTGACGTTCGGCGTGGGGCTCCCCATCGGGCGCACACGGCCGGGACGGGTGGTCATGGAGTACTTCCGGTGGCTGGATTCCGGCTTCTCGGCCGACGTGATCCGCGGCCTCCTGGAAGCGGGGGACCTGCGGCCGTCCGCGGAGCCCGTCCGTATCGAGCCCATGGAGCTCACGCGCAGGTTCCGGCAGCTCCGGATCGGGTGGGGGCGCGCCCGGTACCTCCGCCGCATCGACCGCTGGCTGGCGGGCCTGGACCGCATGACACCGGACCGATATGAGTCGCAGGCGCGGTTGGAGCAGCGCCGCGAACGCATGAGATCGGACCTCACGGCGCTGCGGTCCATTCTCGCGCCCCCGTTGGCGATCATCCCCGAGGGCGTTCCGGATCCAGCCTCGGGCCCGGGGGCGTCGCCGGTCACACCGTCCGGCATCGCCGCCGGACTCAGCCGATTCCTGGACTGCGTGGAGGTGCGGGACTCCGCCGACGAGACGGCGCTTCTCAAGATCCGCCAGGTCCTCGAGCGGGTCGTCGCCACCCTCACTCGACCCGCGGAGTACCGCGCAGCGGCTGCCGTCGTCAGGTCTGCGCTCGAGATCCGCCTGCCCTCCCCGCGTGAAGACGGGAAGGCGCCGTGGACCACGCGCCCCGGACACCTTCACCTCACGGACATTCAGCACGGCGGGTGGACCGGGCGGCCGGTCACCTTCGTGGTCGGAATGGATACGGGCCGCTTTCCGGGGGCGGGCAGGCAGGATCCCCTGCTCCTGGACACCGAGCGGGGAGGCCTCGCGGCCGACGACCTGCCCAGGGCGAGCCACCGGCTAGCCGAGACCACCTTTTCATTCGCGAGCCTCATGGCGCGTCTCCGCGGATCGGTGACCGTGAGCTACGCGAGCTGGGAGCCCACTGAAGCCCGGGAGCTCTCCCCTGCGTCGGCGCTGCTCAGCGCCTACCGCCTCGCATCCGGCGAGCCCGAGGCGCTCTTCGAGCACCTGCGCGCCGGACTCGGTCGGCCTGTCGGCGTGGTGCCTACCGACGGCGCGCTCGACGGTCAGGACGCCTGGATGGCGGAGCTGCTGCGGCCGGGGCCCGCTCGCGACGGTCGCCGAGCGGTGGCGGAAGCCTTCCCCGAGCAGGCCCGCGGCTCCCTCGCGGTCGAGGCCCACCTGCGATCCGAGCCTTCCGCCTGGACGGGCCTCCTGCGACCCCGCCCGGCACTGGACCCGCGGATCGATCCCAACCGAGTGGTCTCGGCGACCGCGCTGGAAGCGCTCGGCGCCTGTCCGCGTCGGTACCTGCTCGGAAGCGTACTCAAGCTGCGCCCGCCGGACGATCCGGTGTTCGATCCGGACCGCTGGCTCACGGCGCTCGACCGCGGCGGGCTTCTACACCGCGTGTACGAGCGCACCCTGCGCGCGTGTCGGGAGAAGGGTGTCGATTTCGACGACCCGCGGTTTCTCGACGAGGCCCTGCGGGTCCTTTCCGGCGAGGTCGCGCACGCGCGCGACGTACACCCGACGCCGAGCGCGGAGGTGCAGGAGCGAGAGCGGCGGGCGCTGGAAGAAGACGTGCGCTCGTTCGTGACACTCGTGTCGAAGAGGGGCGCCGCCTGGCGTGCGCTGGAGCGGAAGTTCGGGTTCGACGACGTGCCGCCCGTTGAGATCAAGCTGTACCAGGGCTCGATGCAGCTTCGAGGAGCCATCGACCGCATCGACGAGCTGGAGGACGGCCTGTTGGTCGTCGATTACAAGACCGGGAGTGCGTACACGGCGGAGGGCGACACCGGAACGTTCTACGGGGGACGTCGCCTCCAGAACGTCCTCTACACCATGGCGGCGCGCGAGCTGGAGGAGGCGCCGGTCGTGCGGATGGAATACCACTACCCCACACGCAAGGCCCGCAACACCGTCCTGGCGTTCACGCCCAGGCAGCTCGTGAGCGGTCCATTCCTGATCGACCGCATGTTGGATGGCGTGCGGGCGGGCGCGTTTCCACCGACCGACGTTCCGAACGACTGCACCTGGTGCGATTTCAAGGCGTTGTGTCGCGTGCGGGGGGAGGGCGACCGGCTGCGGTCACCGTTCGCCGAGTGGACCAGCCGCGCCCTCTCAGGCGACGGAGGGACCGCAGAGGTCTTGAAGTCGCTGCGCGACGTGCGGCGCGAAGAGCGATACCTGCTGGCCGTCCCCTTGGAGCAACTGAGGGAGCGGGAGTGATGGGACCGGCCCACGACCCCGGTTTGGTCCCGCCCCCGGACGAGCACGTCCGCCAGCGCATCCGCTCGGATCTCGACACCAACATCCTGGTCGAGGCGGGAGCGGGATCGGGAAAGACCACGGCGCTCGTGGGCCGGATGGTCGCGTTGGTAAGGAGCGGCGAGAGCGTCGAGCGGATCGCGGCGGTGACCTTCACGCGCAAGGCTGCCGCAGAGCTGGAAGAGCGGTTCCGAGACCGGCTGGAAGAGGAGCTGCGCGGAAGCCGCGACGATCCCGAGACCCGACAGCGGCTGCTGGACGCCGTGAGCGGGGCGGAGCGCGGCTTCGTGGGGACCATTCATGCGTTCTGCGCCCGGCTGCTCCGGGAGCGACCCATCGAGGCCGGCATCGATCCCGCGTTCGTAGAGCTGATGGAGGCCGAGCACGAGTCCTCCCTCCTCGACTTCTGGAGGGCCCACCTGGACCGGCTCGCGGCGGCGGAAGACCCGCTCATGACTGCGGCGCTGGAGGCGGGCCTTCGCCCGACAGAGCTCCGGCGCGTGTTCCGGCAGCTCGTCGACAATCCCGACGTCCGCTTCCCCGCCGAACCCGTCCACCCGCCGTCCCCGGAGGAGCTGCAATCGATCGAGCGGGCGCTCACGTCCTGGCTGGACGCCGCGCTGGCCCTTCTCCCGGCGGAAAAGCCCGCCAAGGGCTGGGGCCCGCTGCAGAAAAAGGTCTTCGCCCTACGCTACTCCCGGGATACCAAGGGGTGGGACACGGCGGGGGGCCTGCTCGAGGCTATGGCGCTGGTCGTTCGGGGCTCGCCGAAGCCGACCCAGAATCGCTGGGGTGACACGAGCGAGAGCAAGGGTCGGGCGAAGGCATTGGGGGCGGACCTCGAGACCCTGGTGGAGGAGCTCGGGCTCGGAGATCTGTACGACCGCTGGATGAGCCACCGCTACCGGCCGGCCATGGAGTTTGCGGAAGCGGCGGCGGCGGCCTTTGCCCAAGAGCGCCGCAGGCGGGGCCTGGTGAGCTTCCAGGACCTGCTCTCGCTCACGGCGGAGGTTCTCAGGCGGAACCCGCACGTGAGGCTCGACCTGGGAGGGCGGTTCCGACGTCTCCTGATCGACGAGTTCCAGGACACGGACCCGGTTCAGGCCGAGATAGCGTTTCTGCTGGCCTCGGACCCGACGGAGGCCGAGCTCGACGGGACCGTGGTCGAGGCTGACTGGTGGTCGGCGCGTCCCCGGCCCGGATCGCTCTTCGTGGTCGGGGATCCGAAGCAGAGCATCTATCGGTTCCGCCGAGCCGACATCGTCCTCTACAGCGCGGTGCGAGAACGGTTCGAGGCGGAAGGCGCGGTGCTTTCGCTCCGGTCCAACTTCCGATCGGTGCCGGAGATCGCCGGCTTCGTGAACGACATCTTCGCCGAGGTTTTCCCGGCGGACGGGGATCGGCACAGTCCGCGCGGTGCGACCATGCTCCCCCAGCGGGACCCGAGGTCCGCGCCCGCGAGAGGGGTCTTCCGCTACACGCTGCCCAAAGGGGACGATTGGCATTGGACCGAGGATACCGCCCAGGACGAGGCCGCTCGACTCGCGGCGTGGGT
>JAHEKN010000245.1:0-3235 GCA_024638305.1 Gemmatimonadota bacterium
TTCTTCACTGCCTCCACCCGGTCCCGCCACCCCGGTGACACCCACACCCACCTCGACGTCGAAGCGACGGACAACCCCGTCAGCCATTTGTCGAGCCACGGCCTCGGAAACGGCACCGTCACGCTCCAGATCGTCCTCCGAGACGTCGAGCTCGCCAACCTTGATGGCGTTGTCGTACGCCAGGATGCCGCCCACGAAAACGTCCGACGCGCCGGGAAGATCCGTCAGCCGCTTTGCTACCAGTCCACCGGTACAGCTCTCAGCCACGGCGATGCGCCAGCCGCGACGCCGAACTTGCCGCGAGACCGCCTCTGCGATGTCCCCGCTTTCCGCGTCGAAGCGCCATGGCCCCAGTATCTCGTCCAAGGCCTCGATGAGGCGACCGAAGCGGACATCCGCTTCATCGGCCGATCCACCTCGGATCGTGAACCGGAGGTCGACGCCCCGGATATCGGGCAGGTACGCAAGGTCGATGCCTTCCCTCAGATCATCGGGGAGGGCCTCGAGCTCCGACTCGAGCTGCTCGGCCAGGCTCGTCTCTGCCAGCCCCGTGGTGTGGACCACCCGGTGGTGGGTCGGATGGCCGGCGAGGGCGTCCAGGTGCCCGGAAAGCGCTCCCTGGACAATGTCCTTCAACTCCGCGGGTACGCCGGGGAGGAGCACGACATGGGTTCCGTCGACCTCGAGTAAGACCCCCGGGGCGGTCCCGGACGGGTTCTCCAGCGCCCGAGCGCCTTCCGGGATCTCGGCCTGACCTCGGCTCCGCTGCGGTACGTCGTCGTACCCCGAGGCCCGGAAGTGCCGCTGGAGCCGCGCTCGCACTCCGGGATCGATGACCAGCTTGCGCCCGAACCGGTGAGCGACGACAGCCTTTGTGAGGTCATCGGGCGTCGGTCCCAGCCCGCCCGTGAGGATGACGAGATCGGCCGCGCCCATGGCCAGATCCAGCGAATGCTCTATGTCGGCGGCGACGTCACCCACAGTGTAGCCTCGGACGACCCTGATGCCTCGGGCATTCAGATACCGGCCGAGCCACGCGGCGTTCGTGTCCACCGTCTCGCCGAAAAGGAGCTCATTCCCCACGCTGATGATGGCGGCGGTGGTTCCGCCCTGCTTCCCCACGTCAGTCCTTGATCCCGACAACCCTGCGATACGACCAGAGGTAATCGATCATCGAGTAGACGGTGAGCACGATGGCTACGGCGAGGGTGATGGCGATCCACGCCCGAAGGCCAGTATCGAAGAATCGCCAGAACCACCCACTCCACGCCTCCTCCACGCCAAGCCGGGCGAGAGGATACCACAGGAGCAGCCCACCAATGAAGGCCATCTGGAACATGGCCTTTCGCTTCCCCGACGCTCCGGCTGCGATAACGACACCTCGGCGGGCGGCGTACGCCCGAAAGACCGTGATGAAGAGCTCGCGGCCGAAGATGACGATGAGGACCCACAGAGGGAATGGACCCCACCACGGGACGGCGTCCAGCGCTTCGCCGCGGTGGGAGATGACATAGAAGGGGATGAGCGTGACGACCAGGAGGAGCTTGTCGGCGATGGGGTCGAGGAGCTTTCCCATATCTGTGATCTGGTCGTACCGCCGGGCCAGATACCCGTCCCAGACATCGGAAAGGCCCGCTGCGAAGAAGAGGCCGAATGCGGCGAAGCGGGCCGTCAAGCTCGGGGAAAGGGCGAGCCAGAAGATCACCGGGCAGATTGCGATCCGCGAGACGGTGATGACGTTCGGAAGGTTGATACGGCTGGCGCTCACGGTATCACCGTTCCCGGAAGCACGGCGCGGCCCAGGAGGACTACGAGAGCTCTTCGACGACCAGCTTGCTTACGCACGAGAGCGTCTCGAAGACACCCGTGCCGTCGATGGCCACCGCCTCGAAGTCCGGAACGCCCATGGGGTTGATCTGAGCCCGGAGGTCTTCCGGCGAGAGGATATCGTCGAGGTCCCGCTTGTTGTACTGGATGGCGAAGGGGATCGTCTCCAGATCGTACCCGTACGTCTCGAGGTTCTCGTACAGGTTGTGCATCGACTCGATGTTGGCCTCTGCTCGGGCCGCCTGGGAGTCGGCAACGAAGACAATACCGTCGACGCCCTTGAGGATAAGTCGCCGACTCGCGTTGTAGTACACCTGCCCCGGCACGGTGTAGAGGTGAAAGCGGGTCTTGAAGCCTCGCACCTCTCCCAGGTCGATGGGGAGGAAATCGAAGAAGAGCGTGCGCTCTGTCTCTGTCGCAAGGGAGATCATCTTCCCCTTGGTCTCCGGATTCACCCGCGAGTAGATGTACTCCAGGTTCGTGGTCTTTCCGCCGAGACCCGTCCCGTAATACACGATCTTGCAGTTGATCTCACGTGAGGCGTAGTTGATCATCGACATGGGTCGACGCTACCTCCCCAGTCTTGTGCAGCGTGTGGTCACGGGATCTCCGTTTCGATCCTGAAGAAAAGGGCACGACACTTCGACGTCGCGCGCCCTGAGGGCGGTCCGGGAACGGACGACAGTCCCTAAACTCGGCAGGCCCGACGCGAGGTGCAAGGCTCCTGATTTCAAGCGGTTTCCGCTTTGACGCCGATCCTCCGAGCGTCGGCCTCCTCGAGCATCCGATCGACGATGGCCTGAGCTCTCTCCCGGAGCATCCGCCGCGGTTCCCAGGCGATGAAGTCGCGAAGGAGCCGAATGAGATCCACCGAGGCAGGTTCTCTACTGATATGACCGAGAGCAGCTAGGCGCTTGAACGCCCGGGGGCTGAACAGATCGCGCTGGTACCGGGAGATCTGACCGCGGATGATGACCGCGGCCAAAGCGCCGGCCGCCGCCGCGGCGAGCACCGTCAAACCTGCTGTTCGTAGCCTCTTGTCCATCATCACATTTCCCGGCGGCCGGCGAGGGCCTGTGCGATTGTTGTCCCATCAACGTATTCGAGATCGCTTCCCACCGGAATCCCGCGAGCCAGGCGGGTGACCCGGGGACCCATGGGACGGATCTCCTGTTCGAGAAAGACCGAGGTCGCTTCGCCTTCCACGGAGGCGTTGGTCGCCACGATGACCTCTCGAATCTCACCCCCCGACTCGTCGATCCGACTCAGAAGCGCCGCGACGCTGAGCTCGTCGGGTCCAACGCCGTCGAGGGGGGAGAGGCGACCGCCGAGAACGTGGAAGAGCCCCCGATATTGGCCCGTTCGTTCGATGGCGCTCACCTCGTACGCCTCCTCCACGACGCAGAGG
>JAHEKN010000245.1:3245-4556 GCA_024638305.1 Gemmatimonadota bacterium
GGAGCGAGCGGTCCCGGCGCGGATTGAGACAGATGTCACAGACCTCCTGCTCTGTGAAGTTGCCGCACACGCTGCACGAGCGGACCTTCTCGGCCAGATCCACCAGGGCCCGCGCGATTCTTCTGGGGTCCTCCTTCGAGCCCTTCATGAGGTGATGGACGAGGCGGAGCGCCGTCTTGGAGCCGATGCCCGGCAGTCGCGACAGCTCGTCGGTGAGCCTATCGATGGCGGACATGGGCGCGAGCAGGGAGCTGAGGTGGACGGAGACGGAACCGCGGAGGCGGAAGGGCGCGGCGTAGCGAACGGGCCCGGCTAGAAGAGCTTGGGAAGCCCGGGAATGTTCATGGGCAGACCGCCGGTGGCCTTCCGCATCTCCTTCTCGTACTCGGCCTGAGCCTTGTTCTGGGCTTCGCTCATGGCCGCGAGGACGAGATCCTCGAGCATCTCCACGTCACGCGGGTCCACACAGGTGGGATCGATCTGGACCTGTTTCGCGTGCCCCTTCCCGTCGACGGTGACGGTTACCATGCCACCGCCCGACGACGCGGAGACCGTCTTGGACTCTAGGGACTCCTGGAGCTCCGTCATCTTCGACTGGAGCTGCTGGCTCAACTGCATGAGCTGAGAGAGGTCGGTCATGGGATCGTCGAGGGGACTGCGAGGAAAGAGCCGAGCGTCAGTCCATCAGCTCGAGGTCGAGTTCTTGTACCGCTCGCTCCAGGCGGGGTTCCTGGCGATACAGGGCCTTCAGCGTGTCCGAACGCACCTCCTCCACCGTGACTCGCTCCTCGGGGTCCGGGGCCTCTCCGAGCGCCTCCACACGTAACTCGGGGCGGTGTCCGAGGTGCCGTCCGAGGCCCGCGGCGATATTGGCGCGGACCGCCGGCTCGTCCAGCCGTTCCTTGGCTGGACCCGCCGGCACCCGGATTACGAGACGGCCGTCGTCGTCGGTAGCCAACTCGGCGGAGTGGAGGTAGGGCCGCAGGCCCCGGGGAAAGTCCGATCCGTCCTCCAGCCAGAAGCGCCAGGCGGCCACAGGATCGTCGGTCGTGCGGATGGGAGGCGGAACCACCGGGGGGGCTTCGACCGCGGCGTCCCGCGCCTCACTGGCCCCAGGGGCTGGTGCATCGGAGGGATGAGCGGTGTCCCGGAGGGTCTCTTGTGCCGAAGTCTCCGGCACATCGGAGACGGAAGCCCCCGCCGCTGGCGCCTCCGACGAGTCGGCCTCGCCCCCAGTGGACGAGCTCGAGCCGTTGGACCCCGTCCCAGACGACCCCGCACCGCCCTCCGACGGCGGAGCGCCCCCGAGGG
>JAHEKN010000246.1 GCA_024638305.1 Gemmatimonadota bacterium
GCCGGCCGCTCGGTTCAAACCCGCGGGCGTCTTCGGCTACGCCGAATCCGCTGCGTCTTCTCCTCCCGCCGGAAGCCATCCAAGGAAAAAGCCCCGCAGCCTTGCGGCTGCGGGGCATGGAGGCGGCGGGAGTCGAACCCGCGTCCGCGGAGGGATCCCCCGAAGTCTCTACGTGCGTATCTCACGATTCAGTTCTCGCCCAGCCACCGGTACGTGAGCAACCGTGTGGTCGAGCCAGCCACCTACGTCTTTTCCGGCGGTCGGTGGCCAGCCGCCGGAGCAACCCGACTCATCGTCGCGTCAAGAACCGCCTCGGGTGGGCAACTCTATCCGCGGGCACATAAGAAACTTATGCGGCCAATGCCATCTCAGTGTTGGCAATTACAGTTTTCCCGGCTTTTTAGCGAGCCCGCCGGGGACCTCGGCACGCAACTTCGCTTTCACCAACCACGTCGAAACCGTGACGCCCCCTTCTTTTTGCTTCCCCACGTAACCGTGGGTCGATTGCTTACGCGGGGAAACCAGGAAATGTTCACCGGTCCCACCATCCGTTCGACCGATGGGAAACTCCTAGTACCGAGCGGAACCCCGCAGGATCCGGACCCCGACCGGGTTCAGGCGGCCGCCCTCCCCGCTCGCAGCGTCTCCAGATACTCGGAGAGGAGCGACTCGACTCCCTCCCAGGTCTCCGTCTCGAAGATCCGGGTCCGGAGCGTCCGGCCGTCCCGCAGCCCCTTCGTGTACCAGGATAGATGCTTGCGGAACTCGAGCAGCGCGCGCTTCTGGTCCGGCTCGAGCGCGATCGCGGACCGGGCGTGCGCCAGGCACACTTCGAAGCGCTCCTCCACCGTTGGCGGAGCGGCCGGGCGCTTTCCGGCAAGGGCCGCTCTGGCCTCACGGAAGATCCAGGGATTACCATGCGATCCCCTTGCGATCATCACCCCGCTGCATCCGGTCTCGTCCCGCATTCGCCGCGCGTCGGGGCCGGTCCGAACGTCGCCGTTCCCGATAACAGGAATGGACAGGGCAGCCACGACCGCGCGAACCTCGTCCCAGCGCGCCTGCCCGCTGTACATGTCGCTCCGTGTCCGTGGATGGAGCGTGAGCATGGTGGCCCCCGCATCCTCGCACGCCCGCGCGATTCCGACCGGGTCCCTCGACGCTTGATCGAACCCGCTGCGGATCTTCACGGTGGTTGGAAGCGAGGTGGCGTCGTCCACTGCACGAATGATCCGACGGACGAGCGGCAGATCACGTAGGCACCCCGATCCGCCGTTTCGCTTCACCACCTTCTTGACCGGGCACCCGAAGTTGATGTCGATGAAGTCCGGACCGTACATGTCGGCCACCAGCGCCGCCGCGTCGGCCATCATGGCCGGCGCCGAGCCGAAGATCTGAACGCCGATGGGGCGCTCCACCTCCTCGAACCGCAGGTAGCGATGGCTCCGGGCCGAGTTCCGGACGATCCCGTCGGCGCTCACGAACTCGCTCACCACCACGTCGGCCCCGAACTCACGGCACAGGCGACGAAACGGGGACTCGCTCACCCCGGCCTGCGGGGCGAGGAAGAGCGGATCTTCGATTCCGGCGAGAAACGGTGGATTGGACATGGTCCCTTAACCTAATCAGCCGACGGCCGGGGAGAAGCGCGGCCGTCTCAATAGCCGGGGCGCCGTCCTGCGGCCGGTCTTTACACGCGGGAACGCGGGTCCCTACTTTCTGCCGGCTTTTCCCGGGATCGAGCTCCCGAGAACGGCAGGGCCATCGCCTCGAACCGCCGTCAGCACACGGAGCCGGACTTGAAACTGAGGGATCTGTTCACCCCCGAAGCGATCGCCCTCGACCTCGAGGCCCGCACCAAGGATGACGCGCTGCTGGAGCTGATTGCGCTGCTGGAGCTCCCGGAGAAACCCGAAGCGACCCTGTTCAAGACGCTCAAGCGCAGAGAGAACCTCGGCTCGACGGGAATCGGCAAGGGCATCGCCATTCCGCACTGTCGCTCGCTGGTGGTGACCCGGCTGCGGCTGGCCTACGGGAGGAAGCCCGGCGGTCTCGATTTCAAGGCCATCGACGGCGCCTTGGTGCACAACTTCTTCCTGATCGTTGCGCCTCCGTTGGAGGTCTCGAACCAGTACCTCCCCGTGCTCGGCAAGATCGCCCAGTTCGCCAAGGACCCGGAGGTTCCGGCCCTGCTCGCGGCCGTCGAGACACCTGCGGAATTCATCGACCTGCTGGGCCGGAAGGCGCCCTAGGGCCGTAGGCGCTCGGAGGATCCCCGCGGCCGCGGACACTCTGCCGGACGCAGTCTCGGACAGTAGCAGCCCGATGCGCCGTGGCAGCGCCGGTATCGGTTTCGGATCGGGGGTCTCGGGCAAGCGGACGCTCGCCGGGGATTTGCAGGCTGCGGCAGCCTACTTGGTGACGAACATCTTGCGCACGGGCGCGGTCTGCCCGTTCACCACGAGCTGGATGAAGTACACGCCGGACGCCACCTGGCTACCGGCACGATCACGACCGTCCCAGTAGACCTCATGACGACCCGGAGTCACGTACTCCAAATCCTCCACGGGCAGCCCCTCTCCCAGAGAGTGATTCAGCGCCGTGGGCGCCGCGACGAACTGTCGCAGCACGTTGTAGATCCGAACCGACACCCGTACCGGCCGACCCTCGGCGAAGAGCTCGTCCCCAATCACGAAGGGGATCCTCGTCTCCGGGTTGAACGGATTCGGGTAATTCTGCTCGAGCTGAAAACTACTCTCTGCGCCGCCCGCGGACCCCGTCTGTTGCGCAGACACTGAGTCACTGAGGCCCAACGAGCTGAGAAAGAGGAGCACGAGGCTAATCAGATGCCTCACGACGTTCCTCCACACAACAATCCGTAGCAGTAGTGGCGATGGCCCTCCACTTAGTGAACACCAGGTACAACCTTGCAGGGTTAGAGTACGCCGAAAACGCCCGTCCCGTCAAGGACTTTCGGTCTTCTATCGTGCGTGTTCGACGCGGCTCACCCCCATTGGGGTTGCACGTGATGTTCTACACTACCACGTCGCGAAGGTCCCCTCGGCGTACCGTTACTCCGGCCACGTCCAGGTACTGGAGCAAGGGCACCAGGAATCGCCGGGAAACGTCGGCGACAGCACGGAAATCGGCCGGTCCCAGCTCCGTCCTGCCCCCGAGCTCCGATCGCACCCGAGAGATGAGGCCGTCGAGCGCAGCGCGCTCTACGATCAGGGTGGCCGAGAGCCGGACGGCGCGGTGGGTGCGCACCAGATGCTCGAGCAGGGCCTGTGTCTCCTCGATCGCTTCTTCTGACCCGGCAAGCTCAGCCACATCGGGGGGCGCGAGCCCCGCCGCGGTGAGCCTCAGCAACAGTTGGTCGGCCCTGGCCTGCTGACCGTCCGACAGCGATGGACTGAATCCCGCAATGCGGAGCCTGCCCTCGGCTCGTTCGAGCTGGCCCGAGCGCTCGAGCGTGCGAAGGATCTCGCCGGTGAGTCGCTCACGTTCACGCTCCGTTGGCCGGAGCGCCTCGGCCGGCGCTCCGGGCTCCAGAGGGCGCTCCCGGTGGTGCCGCCTCACGAGGTCGAGCACTCGCGCTTCGACCTCCGACCAGACCCGCCGCGCGTAGACCCGGTCCTCGATCACTACCAACTCCGCGTCGTCTCCGATTCCCGCCATCGCAGACGGTCCCACGCCCGCCAACACCGGAACCAGGGAGCGAGCGAGCCCTCGTTCACCGGTGGCGGCAGCCGCCGTGCGAATGCGTTCTTCCGCGCGGGGCGCCCCCAGCCCTTCCACTTCGTCCCCCCGGGCGCGGCTCGCCTTCCGGCGCGGCGGGTCCGGCTCCAGTACCACCCCACCGCCGATGGTGGTCATGGGCGAATAAGACCGCAGTACCAGGCGATCCCCGCACCGCGACAGGACCGATCCCTCCAATCGCAGCTCGACCCAGGCCCCGGACGCCAGCCGACCCAGCGGAAAGACACGCGCCATGACCTCCGCGGTGCCCAAATGAACCCGCACCCGCCGACCTCGCTCGAGTGTCGCGCCGGGGTCCATGAGCTCCACGATGGCCGTGATGCGCTCCGTGGCCCGCCACCCCTCCACGTCGACGACGTCGCTCCCGCGAGGCACGTCGTCCACCGGCACTCCCGCAAGCGCGATCGCCGCTCGGCTCCCAGCACCTGCTTCCTTCACCTCCCGACCGTGGACGTGGACCCGCCGGACGCGGGCGTTCAGCCCGGCGGGCTCGACGAAGACCCGCCCCCCTTCCCTCACGGTGCCGCTCCAGACCGTGCCCGTAACGACGGTCCCCGTGCCCCGGACGGAGAACGCCCGGTCGATGGGCAGCCTCAAGACGTCGTCCGGCGATCGTCGTCCGCCGCCGAGCGCGAGGTCCCGGAGCGCGCCGCGGAGCTCGTCGAGGCCGACCCCCGTCTCGACCGACGTCGGGATGATCGGCGCCCTGACCAAGGCCGACCTCGTGGCCGACGATTGGCTGGAGCTCGTGGAGGAGGAGGTGCG
>JAHEKN010000247.1 GCA_024638305.1 Gemmatimonadota bacterium
GGCGGCGCCACGAGTGCCCTGTCCATGCGGATGAGCGCGCGGCGGAGGGCGGCGTACTCCTTCGACAGAAGCGCCTCCGTCGGGATGTCCACGAAACGGGGATCGGCCACCCACCGGTTCCGGTCCGCGAACGCGAGCTTCATGGCCTCGGTCACCACGTGCACGTAGTCGGCCGAGTTGTGGCCCATGACGCGGAGATCGAATCCCTCGAGGATATTCAGCGCCATGAGCATCACGATGCCCTGCGAGTTGGGCGCGCTCTGATAGACGTCGAGGCCCTCGTAGTCGGTCTTGATCGGGTCGCTCAGCTCGGCCTCATAGGCGGCCAGGTCCTCGTAGCGCAGCCGGCCACCCATCTCCTCGTAGAAATCGCTGAACCTGCGCGCGAGCTCACCCCGATAGAACGTTTCCGCCCCCTCGCGGGCGATCAGCTCCATCGAGCGAGCCAGGTCTTCCTGGACGAACACGTCTCCGCGGGCGAGCGAGCGACCCTCCGGCATGAGCACGGCCACGGACGACGGATAGGGCGACGTCTTGCCCACGGCGCGCTGGTGGTAGCCCGACGACCAGAAGTCGAGCGGGTGCCCTTCACGGGCCGCGCGGATGGCGGGGGCAAGCACCTGAGCATACGTCATGGTCCCGAACGTCTCGAGCGCGACGTCGAATCCGCCCACCGCTCCCGGCACGTCCGTCGCGTCGGGCCCCTCGTCCGGAATCCCGCCCAGATCCCGGAAGTACTCGGGCGTGGCCAAGG
The DNA here is from genome assembly GCA_024638305.1 of Gemmatimonadota bacterium. Lineage (GTDB taxonomy): Bacteria > Gemmatimonadota > Gemmatimonadetes > Longimicrobiales > Gaopeijiaceae > JAHEKN01. Next base: position 755 of record JAHEKN010000247.1, read on the forward strand.
CGGGCGCACCCCCCGTCCCGTTGATGAACACCACGCGATCCTGGTCTGCCACGTAGGCCACCATGAACGCGTCGCCCCCCATTCCAGCCTGATGCTGCTCGACGACCGTGGTCATGTAGAACACGGCGGCCGCCGCGTCGAAGGCGTTGCCGCCCGCCTCCAGGATCTCCCAGCCCGCCATCGTCTCGAGCGGATGCTCGGCGGCCACCATCCCGAACGTCCCCATTACGACCGGTCGCCAGAAGGGGCGGTCCGCCGGTGACTGGGCGACGAGCGGCAACTGGCCGACGGCCAGGGTCAGCACCACGACGATTGGAGCGGCATGGCTCATTGTGTCCCTCCGTTCAGGGCGTTGGAACGTCAGTCTAGAGCCACGCTAGCGCCTGCGGCCAGCCGCCCTCAGAAAGGCCAGACCATCGGAATCACGGCGATTGCGATGAGCGCGAGCAGGAGCTGCATGGGGAGACCGAGCCGCGTGAAGTCGGTGAAGCGGTAGTTGCCAGGACCGTAGACCATGAGGTTGGTCTGGTACCCGAGCGGAGTCCAAAGCGAGAGCGACGCCGCGACCGTGATCCCGATCATCAGGGGGCGAGGATCAACGGCTTGGATCTCCGCCATGGACAGTGCGATCGGGAACATCAGCGCGGCAGCGGCGACGTTGCTGATGAGGCCCGTGAGCACCATGGTCGCGACCACGACTCCGGTCAGCAGGCCGACGGGCCCGAACCCGGCGCTCGCGTGCACGATGACGTCGCCGATCATGCGGGCGGCGCCGCTCGTCTCGAGGGCCTGCGCCAATCCGAACGCGGTTCCGATCACGATCAGCACGGACCAATCCACGGCCCCCCGCGCCTCCCGGGGGGAGAGCAGCCCTATCGAGACCAGCAGTACCGCGCCCACCAGCGACGCAGTGGCGATGTGCAGGATCCCGAGAGCCGCCAACGCGACCGCCCCGGCAAGGATTCCGGTGGCCACGAAGGGCGCGAACGGCTTGGGTCGGCCCTCCACTTCGCGGCGGCGCGGAGCCTCGGTCACCACGATGAAGTCGGCAGCGTCCCCGTAGGCCTCCCGGAATCCAGGCCCGGTCTGGAGCATGAGCGTGTCCCCGGGCCGGAGTTGGATGTCGCCCAATGGATCCTGGATTCGCAGGCCGCCCCGCCGCACCCCGGTGACCGCGGCCGCAAACCGCTCGGGGAAATGCGCGTCCAGGACCCGGACACCGGAAAGCGCCGACCCTTCTCGAATGACGGCCTCGTGCGTCTCCGCGTCCGGGTCGAGCGGCTTCTCGAGAGCGTCGGCTTCCCTCAGGCCTTCGGGCGCCCGCTCGATGATGGACTCCGAGGGCTCCCTGTCGTAGAGCAGGCGATCCCCTTCCGCCAGCGTCTGGCCGCCAGCGACGGGCCCGACCTCGCGGGGACCGCGCTCGAGCCGCACGAGGTCCAGTCCCGGCAGGTGCTGCAGTCCAGCCTCCGCAACCGTGCGACCGATGTAGGGTGAGCGCGCGACCACCACGAACTCGACGAGCCGGGATTGGGCCCTCCGCTCCACGTCTCTCACGTCCTCGCGTTCCCTGAGAACCCTGGGCGCGACCAGCACCACGTACGCGATGCCAGCCACCGTGCAGGGCACGCCCACCCAGGCCAGCTCGAAGAACCCGAGCTCGCGGAGCCCGTGGGAGCGAAGGAGCCCGTCGGTCACGAGGTTCGTGGACGTGCCGATCAACGTGCACAGGCCCCCGAGAATCGAGGCGAACGAAAGCGGCATCAGGAGCTTGGAGGCGGCCACCCCGTGGCGCGATGCCCACGCGCGCACCGCGGGAATACCCATGGCCACGATCGGCGTGTTGTTCATGAACGCGGAGCCGGCGGCGACCGCCACGCATAGGCGCAGGAGGACGGAGCGCAGGGTCCCGGCCCCGCCTAGAATCAGACTTCCAGCCCACTCGAGCGCGCCGGTCTCTCGGATGGCGGCCGCCATGACGTAGAGGGAGGCGATTGCGAGCAACGTCGGGTTGGCGAACCCATAGAGAGCGGACTCGAGGTCGAGCACGCCGGTCATGAGCAGCGCGGCCAGTGCAGCCAGCATGAGCAGGTCCGGGCTGAGCACTTCCCGGACGAGCAGCGCCGTCGTGATGAGCAGGACGCCGAGGGTGACGGCTGCGTCGAAACCCATGCGTCGCCCTCTGCCGAAGACCGATCCCCCCCAAGCCCACCCCCTTCCGTGGAGCGCCGACTCGGGCCGCTTTCGGCAGAGTACGAGACGGGCGAGCGCCCGTCGAGCCTCGCCGCCGTGACCAGGGAGCCCCAGTTTCGGGGGACCGACCGAGCCTCGAGCGGCGCACCCACCCCGGAACCGGGAGACCCGTCATGACGCGAACCCCCGCCCAGTTGTTCGCCGTCAGCATCAAGGGGTTCCTGGCGACCGCCGCCCTGACGCTGCCAGGCACTGTGGCCGCACAGGCCTACGCGGACCTCGCACCGGCCGTCCGGCAGTTCGTGGCGGTCAGCACGCCGGGCGTGCTTATCGAGCATGTCACGCTGATCGACGGGTCGGGCGCACCCGCGCGGACCGACATGTCCGTGCTGCTGCGGGACGGGCGCATCGTGGCGGTGGGGCCGAGCAGCGAGGTATCCGCGCCCGCCGACGTCGAGGCGATCGACGGTACCGGCCACACGTTGATCCCCGGCCTGGTCATGCTCCACGAGCACATGTTCTATCCATCGGGGTCGGCGCGGTACAACACCAACGAGCAGTCGTTTCCGCCGCTCTACCTGGCCGGGGGCGCCACCACCATCCGCACAGGAGGAAGCCTGGATCCGTACTCGGATCTCCGGACGCGACAGCTCATCGAGGAAGGGCGGATCCCCGGACCGACCATGGACGTAACCGGCCCGTACCTCGAGGGGCCCGGTGGATTCATCCGCGCCTTCCCCCAGCTGGCGACACCCGACCAGGCCCGCCAGCACGTGAACTTCTGGATGGACCAGGGAGTGACCTCCTTCAAGGCGTACAACCTCATCGACCGTGCGACCCTGGGCGCCGCGATCGACGCGGCCCACGCGCGCGGAGCCAAGGTCACGGGCCACCTGTGCTCGATCACGTACGGGGAAGCGGCCGATCTGGGGATCGACAACCTGGAGCACGGGTTCTTCGCGGCGACCGACTGGGTGGCGAGCAAGGAGCCCGATGTCTGTCCACGGGCTGACCGCCGATACCTGGAACTGGATCTCGCCGGTGCGGAATTCACGGACGTGGCGCGCCATCTCGTGCACGCCGGCGTCGCGCTCACGTCCACGCTCACGGTCGTCGAACGGCGCGGACCCGGACGTCCGCCACCGCCCGAGGGCGCGCAGCGGTCCATGCTGCCCCAACTGCGCGAGGTCGTCATGGCCCGCTACTCTCGAGGACAACAGTCCGAGGACGACGGGGCCGCGTTGCTCCTCCGCCGCTACATGGACATGGAGAAGGCCTTCTACGACGCGGGGGGCACGCTGGTGGTCGGGACCGATCCCACGGGAGCCGGGGACGTGGTGCCGGGATATGCCAACCAGCGGGCGGTGCAGCTGCTGGTCGAGGTCGGCCTGAGCGTCGAGCAGGCCATCGAGGTATCGACCCGCAACGGCGCCGAGTACCTCGGACTGGAGGCGGAGATCGGCACCGTCGAGGTCGGCAAGCAGGCGGACCTGGTGCTGATGCGCGGCGATCTGACCCGGGACCTGGGCGCGATTCGGGAGACGACCATCGTGTTCAAGGACGGCGTC
>JAHEKN010000068.1 GCA_024638305.1 Gemmatimonadota bacterium
CGCTCGGGCGATCACCGGTCGGCGCGCGGCCGTGCGGTTCGCAGTGCTGCGGTTCGCGGTTCTGCGTTCCTCGGCGCTGCGTTCTCCGGCCCTGCGTTCCTCGGCTCTGCGCTCTCTGGGTGTCGCGGTCGCGGCTTTCGGGTTCGCGGCGATTGCTCTGACCCCAGGCGCTTCGGCGCAGATGGACATGGGCGCGGGGATGACCTGTGGCACCGGGGACGGGCACGGGGGCGCGTATTTCCTCAAGGACTTCCAGTACTACAAGCCCATGATGGCGGATATCCGTGAACCGTCCGTCTATATCCGCCACTTCTGGAACGACGAGTCCGTGCAGTTCGCCCAGAGAACCACGGCGGGCTCGTCGGGCAGCAACCTCGATTTCATCGATGTGGGCTACGGGAAGTATTTCCCATTCCTGGGGTGGAACTCGGATTCCGAGGCGCCCGAGAACTGCCTGGAGGCCAACGGCTTCGCGTTGTTCCTGGTGGGCTCCGGGCATTCGCTCTTCGACATGGACACCCGCTCCCACGACCTGCTCAACACCGACTACCGGGTGGGGTTCGGGTTGGCCACGCGGTTCGCGCGCCACCTGGCGGTCCGCCTCCAGGTGTTCCACGAGAGCACGCACATCGGGGACGAATACACGCTCGGAGCAGTCGCGCACCCCGATTTTCGCCGGTACAACGTGAGCTACGAGGCACTGGAGGGCTTCCTCGCCTGGGACCGCTACGACGCGGTGCTCGACGAGTTCCCGGACCGGTCCCTCTCACCGGTCTACCTGCGCGTGTACGGGGGTGCTCGCTTGCTGGCCAGCCTGGAGGGGGGCTATCAGGAGTTCGACAGGATGTTCGAGGCGTTCGATCTGGGAACCGGCCAGGCCACGGCCGATCCCTTGCTCGTGGGGAGCGCCTGGGAAGGGAACCTGGGGGGCGAGGCCTTCTGGGACCTCGTGGCCCTCCCCGACGAGCGCGATGCTTCGTTCCTGGGCCGCCTGCTGAGCCCGCAGTACTTCTTCGTGGCAGGAGACCTGGCCATCCGGGACCGCTACGACGTGGTGTCACCGGAGCGGCGGCCGTCACTGCACCTCATGACGGGCATCATGTACGGCCCCTACTTCCGGGGTGAGCGGACGGTGCGGTGGGCCCTCCACTACTACGACGGGGTCCACCCCCACGGGCAGTTCCGGTCAGAGGAGCTGTCCTACCTGGCGCTGAGCTTCAGCATCCTGTTCTGACCCCGCCTCAGCGATGGTCCAGCAGCGTCTCGACGTGGGCCGCCGCCGCGAGCGCCGTCCCCTCAACGTTGTACCCGCCTTCGAGCAGCGAGACCAGCCGACCGTCACAGCAGTCATTGGCCAGGTCCATGGCCATGCGCGTCATTCGCCGGAAGGCGTCGTCCGTCACGTCGAAGCACCCGAGCAGGTCGTCCTGCCGGCTGTCGAATCCCGCCGACACGATCACCAGGTCCGGCTGGAAGCGTGACGCGGCGGGCAGCAGCGTTCGGTCCCATGCGGCGAGCATGTCCCGGTCGCGGGCCCCGCAATCCAGGTGGACGTTGATGTTGAGACCGCGGCCCGCGCCGTCGCCCATCAGCCCCGGATCTCCCGTCCCCGGGTACGCCGGCCAATCGTGGGTGGAAAAAAAGAGCACGGACGGATCTTCGTAGAACGCGTTCTGGGTCGCGTTGCCGTGATGGTAGTCCCAATCGATGATCAGGACCTTTTCGAGCCCGTGCGCCACCTGCGCGTAGCGCGCCGCGATCGCGGCGTTCGAGTAGAAGCAAAAGCCCTCTTCTTGGCCCGTGTTGTTCGCGTGGTGCCCGGGGGGACGGGCCGCGCAGAACACGTTGCGCACGCGGCCCCGAGCCACAGCGTCGACCGCACCCAGCGCGCCGGCCACGGCCAGCTCCGCGACCGGGCCCGTGACGTCGATCGCGCGTACGGACGCGACGTGCTCGGCGGTGTGATGGGCATCGATGTGGGGCCGCGGATCCCCGAGGAGGGGGATCGTCACGACCTCCTGATCTAGACCACGATCGGCGAAGGTCTCGAGCATCCGCACGAGCCGGAGCGGCCGCTCCGGGTGGGGTTCACCACGTCGTGGCGGCAGCGTGTGATCGAGAAAGCGGGGATCGTAGACCAGGCCGGTGCCGGTGGCGGACGACCCCGGCCGAAAGAGCGCCCCCATCCCGCGTGGAACGTCTGCGGGCAACATCCCGACACCCAGGACCCCGGCCAGTGCTCGCGTCAGGAAGTCCCGCCGGGTTCCCTTACCTTCGCCAGCGCAGGCCGCACCCGTTTCCCGGCGTTGGTGGCTCGTCATGGTCCTCCTCCCGCGGCGGCAGCCGCCAAGACGCTGAAGATCTCCACACCGCCCACGATGGTCGCGAGGATCGGGACGTAGCGGATGTGGTCCGGGTCGATGGTGAAGATGTCCTCGCCCAGGATCACGAAGTCCGCCAACTTCCCGACCTCGATCGACCCTTTCACGTCCTCGTCGAACGTCTGGTAGGCGGGGGCCCAGGTGTGCAGCCGCACCGCCTCTTCGCGACTGACGGCCTCCTCCGGACCGTACACGGCGCCGTCCCATCCCTTGCGCGTGATCCCCGTCCAGAGGCTCACCCTGGGACCATAGGGCGCTCCGTCCGAGCCCCAGCTCACCCATACGCCGGCGTCGAGGAGGGAGCGGGTCGGGTTCATGGTCGTTTCGCGCTCGCCCGCCAGGGCTTCGACCGCGTAGGCCCCCAGCCCGACCGTGAACGCCGGTTGGCTGGCCACGCCCATCCCGATGCGGGCCATCGTCTCGATGGTCTCCGCCGGCGGCTTGACCGTCACGTGATGCACGTAGTGTCGGTGGTCGGCCCGCGGGAGCTCGTCGACGATGCGCGCCACATCCGCCACGACCATTTGGACGGCGGCGTCTCCGATGGCGTGGATTCCGAGCTGCCACCCGAGCTCGTGCGCCCGCCGAGCCACCGGATGGAACGCCTCCGACGGGATCCGCACCACCCCGGTGAACTCCGGGTGGCTTTCGTAGGGCTCGAGCGACCAGAAGGCCGGAGCGCTCAGCCCCCCGTCGATGCTCATCTTGATGGCCCCCAGCTTCAGGCGCTCGTCGCCGAAGCCCGTCACGAAGCCCAAGCCCTCGAGCTCACGGATGGTCTCCCGCACCGCCACGCCGAGGTCGTCGTACGTGTCGTATCCCGGGCGGAGGCGCACCTGCATGGTGGCTCGGGGGAGCTCGGCGCCGTGGCGCTCGTAGAGGGCCTGCACCAGCCGGATCACGTCCGGCCGGATCCCTGCGATATTCACGCTCGTCACGCCCTGGCTGGCAAAGCCGAGCAGGTCCTGGCGCATACGCTCGATCCCGGCCTCGTCGTCGATCGGCCCGCCGCCTTCAGGCGGTGTGACGTGGGCGGCCAGGCGGCGGGCGGCGTCGAAGAGCCGTCCGTCGGGCTCGCCCGAGGCCTCCCGGCCGACCTCGCCTCCACCCGGTGAGATCGTGCGCGCATCGATGCCTGCCCGCTCGAGCGCGAGGGAATTGAGGATCGTGGTATGGGGCCCCCGGGTGAGGCTCACCGGGTGGCGCGTCGTCCCCCGGTCCAGGTCCCGGCGCGTGGGCAGCGTGTGATTGGGCCACACCTCGCGACTGAGTCCCCCCAGGATCCACTCGCCGGACGGGGTTGCTGCGGCCTCGGCCCGAATGGCTTCGACCAACTGCTCCATGGTCTCGACTCCCCGGATCCAATCAGGGACGTCCTCGATCAATCCGCCATACCACGGCTGGAGCCCGCTTCGGTCCGGGCCCAGGTGGATGTGGTTGTCGAAGAAGCCGGGGAGCATGGTGCGGCCCTCCAGGTCCACGCGCCGGGTGTCCCCGCTCGCCAGCGCGAGCACGTCCTCGTCCGTGCCCACCGCGGCGATTCTCCCGTCCCGGACCGCCACGGCCTCCGCGAACTCGAGCGCGGCGTTGGCCGTGAAGACCTTTCCGCTGTGATAGACGATGTCGGCCGCGCCCTGGCCGGCGGCGGGGCCCGACATGTCGCAACCGATCGCGCCGCCGACGAGTGGCGCGAGGGTGACGATCGCCACGGGAAATCGCATGGAGCCTCCGCGGGGTCGAATACCGGTACTTCGGATACAGTGCCCACCGGATGCCATCGGCCACAAGCGCCCGGGGTGGAGGGCGCGATCCCCACCCTTGTAGCTTGTTGGCATGGCCGAACCGACCGAGAGCGTCCGAGCCGAGCGTCCGGGCTCCGACGTGCTAAAGCAACTCTGGGCCCTGCTCGCGCCCTACAAGACCCGCATCATCGGGCTCTCGGTGCTGGTCAGCACGTCGGCGGCCCTCGGCACGATCGGCCCACAGTTCGTGAGGGTGGCTTTCGACGTGGTCATCCCGAGCGGCTCGCCCCGGTCGTTCGCGATGCTCGGGGGCGCCTTCGCCGGCTTCTACCTGGTGCGGGCGGCATTCGGCTACGCCGCGATGTTCCTGAGCTACGCCTTCACTCAGCAGATCATCAGCGACATACGCATGCGGGCGTACGGCCGGCTGCTGAAGCTCCCCGTCACCCGCTTCACCGAGGAGCGCTCGGGCTCCCTCGCGTCCCGGGTGGTCAACGACGTGAACGCCCTGGAGGGCATGATCCAGGCGGGCGCCACCCGCCTGGCCGGCCAAGCGTTCAGCATCCTGGTCATCAGCGCGATCCTGCTGGTCATGAACTGGAAGCTCGCTCTGGTGAACCTCGTCATCGTGCCGATCCTCGCGGGGATCACACGACACTATCAGGAGCCGCTCCGACAGATGTCTCGGGGCGTGCGTAAGCGGGTGGGCGAGATGACCGCCATCTCCTCCGAGGCCATCAGCAACATCCAGGTCGTGAAGTCGTTCGCGGGCGAGCGGGTGGAGGTCGACCGCTTCGGCGAGGAAAACGAGAGCTACGTCCAACTCAACCTCGAGCGACGGAAGGACGTCGGGATGATGGAGGCGACCATCACGCTAACTGCCGAGTACGGCATCGGCGCCCTCATCCTGGTCGGCGGGTGGATGGCCGTGGGTGGAACCCTCACCATCGGCGAGCTGGCGGCCTTCCTCATGTACCAACGCCAGCTCCAGGGCCCGGTCATGTCCGTCATGTTCTTCAATAACCAGCTCCAGGCGGGGATGGCCGCCCTCGAGCGCGTCGGTGACCTGCTCCATGCCGAGCCTGAGCGTGAAGGGGACGCGGCGGTGCGGCCGGACGGCGAGCTCGAGTTCGAGCGGGTGACCTTCACCTATCCGGGAGCTGACCGGCCTGCCCTGGCAGATCTGAGCTTCGACGTGAAGCCCGGGAGCACGGCTGCTCTGGTGGGTCCCTCGGGGGCGGGCAAGACCTCCGTGACCAAGCTCATCTCCCGGCTCTACGATCCCCAGTCCGGCCGCATCCTGCTCGGGGGCCGTGACGTGCGCTCCTACACGTTGGACGCGCTCCGCCGGGCCGTGGCCATCGTTCCGCAGGAACCCACGCTGTTCTCGGGCAGCGTAAAGGAGAATATCCGCTACGCGAGCCCCGAAGCCGACGACGAGCAGGTGGTACGTGCGGCCGAGCTGGCCAACGCGCACGGCTTCGTAAGTGAGCTGCCGGACGGGTACGACACGGAGATCGGCGAGCGCGGCGTGAAGCTCTCCGGCGGCCAGAAGCAGCGACTCGCGATCGCGCGCGCGATCCTCAGAGAGGCGAGCGTGGTCATCCTGGACGAGGCGACGTCGGCGCTGGACAGCGAGTCCGAGGCGGTCATCCAGGACGCTCTCGACGGGCTGTTCTCGGAACGAGCGGGCGTCACGAGCCTGGTGATCGCGCATCGGCTCTCCACGATCGACGGGGCCGACGAGATCCTGGTGCTGGACGAGGGGCGGCTGGTGGAGTCGGGCACCCACCACCAGCTCATGAGCCGGGAAGGTCTCTACCGGAGCCTCCGGGAGCTCCAGTTCCGCGAGGACGCGCTCAGCGGAGCGGGATAGGGAGGCCGGCCGCGGTGACCCGATCGTACTGGCAGGCGCGCCGCGAGTCGCGCAAGCCAAACGCCCCCGCACCCGCGACGCTCGGACCGTTGGACTTCGTCGTCGTGGGCGGCGGGTTGCTGGGGTGCTCCATCGCGTATTGGCTGCGCCGCGCGCGTCCGGACGCCCGCATCGCGGTGCTGGAGAGGGCCCGCGTGGGCCACGGGGCGAGTGGGCGCAACGCTGGCTTCGTCCTCCAGGGGAGCGCCTCCAACTACGCTACCGATGTCGAGCGCTTCGGGCGCACCGTGGCGCGCGACCTGTGGGCGGAAACTCTCGTGTGCCGCCACGCGATGTTCGAGGAGCTGTCGACGGGAGTGTTCGCGGGGGCGCCGACGGGTGCTCGCACCGTGGCGGGCACGCCGGCCGAGGATGGGGCGCTGCGGGCTTCGGCGGAGCTCCTGCTGGAGGACGGATTCGACGCGGCCTACGAGGACGCTGCGCAGACCAAGGCGGCGCTGGGATCGAACGGTTTCCTTGGTTCGCTCGTCGTGCACAGTGGAGCGATGGTGGACCCGCTCGCCCTGGTCCACGCCATCGCGGAAGCGAGCGAGAGCCCCGTGATCGACGACTGCGAGGTCACCGGGGTGTCCAGGGGACCGGACGGCGTGGAGATCTCGACGTCTCGGGGCCCTGTGACCGCGGGCAGGGCGGTCCTGGCGCTGGGGGCCTATCTCCCGCTCGTCGTCCCCGAGCTCGGACGGTACGTACGTCCGGTCCGGGCTCAGATGCTCGCCACGGTGCCGATCGCGGAAGCTGCGTTCGCCCAGCCCGTCTACTCGCATCGCGGTTATTTCTACGCGCGTCAGTCACCCGCGGGCGCCGTGTTGGCCGGGGGCGCCCGGCACCTCCACGAGGAAGTCGAGGTCGGGTACGAAGACGTGGTGACCGCGGAAGTGCAGTCGGACCTGGAAGCCTACCTGGGGCGGCACTTCCCCGGGCTCGCCGGCCTCGCCGTCGATCGTCGTTGGAGCGGCACCATGGGCTTCAGCCCCGATCACCTGCCGGTCGTCGGGGAGGTTCCGGGCGTGGCGGGATGCACCTACGTGACGGGTCTGACCGGCCACGGTCTGAGCATCGGATTCCGGTTGGCCGAGCTGATCGCCGGAGCCCTGACCGACTCTGCCCGCCCGGTCGGTCTCGATCCCTTCGACGCGGGGCGCTTCGACGAAGACGTGGCGGCCTGAGGCCCGCCCGGGCGCCGGCCTGCGGGAGCCTAGACCGCGGCTCGCTCCCCCGATTGCCGTGCGCTCCGGCTCCGCTCGAACGTGTAGAGGAAGTTGGTGAACCCCTCGTCGTAGTCGGAGATGCCGTTCTGCCCGGTGAGCTTCATGCGCTCGTCGTAGACGGTCCGCATGGCGCGCGACCATCCGGACTGCACGCCGGCGTCGGCCGGCTTGAGCTTCTCGAGCGCCTTGAAGAGCTCCTCGGGCAGGTCGAGCTCGGACACGCTCGCCTGATAGCGCTCGCCCATGGAATCCTCTGGGCCCTCCGCGGACAGCACCTTGAGCTGTCGATGCAGCCGCTCGAGTCGGGCCGATTGCACCAGCAGGGGGTCGCCCGAGCCGGCGAGCGACAGGTACGCCAGCGCCTGCGCGTGCAGCTCCTTCCAGTACCCCTTCCGATGCACGAACTCGTGCGCGATGAGATGGGGCTCGAGGTATCCCATGTCCCGATAGATGGCAACGTCGCCGGTGAGGATGTCGCAGGCGCCCACCGCGAAGGGCATCATCAGGGACGCCAGGCCGAAGCCGCGCACGTTGGTGCTGGTCTCCACGCGCTGGCCGGTCAGCGACGCGATGTATGCCGTCAGGTGGCGATCCACCTCCCGGGCCACCTTCTCCCGGGGCCGCTTCTCCGTGGTGAGTCCGTCATGGAGCTTTCCGGCCAAGGCCGTGGCTTCGGACTCGCGCTCCGCCGACGACATCTCCTCGAGGTGCTCCACGTCGGCGCCGAACTCCGTCATGAAGTCGATCTTCCGGACCCCGCGCCGCTCCACCCAGTCCACCAGCGCGCTGCCCGCATACCAGCCGATGGCGGCGGTCTGGAGTATCCGGCCGACCGGCGAAACGCCGAGCAGCAACCGAGACGCGAGCGGAGCCGCCACGATCACGTCCGAGAGGGCGATGGGCGATTCCGTGGCCAGGTTTGGTATCCGAATGGTCTCCATGTCACTCCCGTACACCGGATCTCGCGGCGGGCTCCCCGCACGTCAACACGACGGGATGGCAGTCACGGAAGATTCGCGCCTGCCCCGCGCTGGTGACCCCCGCGCCCCCGCTCCGTAGGTTCTCCGTCGACGATGCGTTCACAAGACGGCACGGAGGTCCCATGAGGCGCTTGCCCACTTCAACGCCGGGTCGGGAGGACCGAGCGCCGCGGGGCATGGCGCCAACTGCGCTCGCCTTGACCGTGATGCTGGGCTCGTCCTGCCAGGCCGACGGGTGGCCGCCCGGGGGCGCCGCGGGCACGCTCGCGTCGGAGTCCGGGCTCGAGTTCGCGGTCTCGTTCTCGCCCGAACTGGTGGGCGATGCGCTCGATGGGCGACTGCTCCTGATGCTTTCGGCCTCCGACGAGGGAGAGCCGCGGTTCCAGGTCGGCGACGACGTCGGGACCGCCCAGGTGTTCGGGGTGGACGTGGACGGGCTGGAGCCGGGTCAGGACGTCGTGTTCGATGGGTCGGCCTTCGGCTATCCAATCGTCTCTCTGAGCGATGTCCCTGCGGGGCGTTACCAGGTGCAGGCCCTCCTCAACCGGTACCAGACCTTCGAGCGCTCGGACGGGCACACCGTCAAGCTTCCGCCCGAGATGGGCGAGGGACAGCAGTGGGCGAGCAAGCCGGGGAACCTATACTCCGCCCCGGTGACGATCGATGCCGATCCCAGCGCTTCCGATATCGTCCGCGTCGTGATGGACCGGGTGATCCCATCGATCGAGCCGCCCGCCGACACCGATTGGGTGAAGCACGTTCGCATGCGGAGCGACCTGCTGTCGGATTTCTGGGGGACGGACGTCTACCTGGGCGCGCACGTGCTACTCCCGGCCGGGTTCGACGAGCACCCCGAGGCCCGCTATCCGCTCGCGGTCTTCCACGGACACTTCCCCTACGACTTCGGCGGCTGGCGCACCGAGCCACCCGATCCGGACCTCGAGTGCGCGTTCAGCGAGCGCTTCCAGATGGAGTGCTACAACCGGATCCAGCAGGAGCACGCGTACCAGCTCTTTCAGGACTGGACCGGCCCCGACTTCCCACGGATGCTCGTAATCGAGATCCAGCACGCCAACCCGTACTACGACGACTCCTACGCCGTGAACTCGGCCAACCTCGGTCCGTACGGCGACGCGATCACGCACGAGCTCATCCCGCACGTCGAGGAGCTCTTCCGCGGAATCGGAGAGGGCTGGTCGCGCTTCCTCTACGGAGGCTCCACGGGTGGATGGGAGGCGCTGGCCGCCCAGGTTTTCTACCCGGACGACTACAACGGCGCCTTCGGAGCCTGTCCGGACCCGATCGATTTCCGGGCCTACACCGTGGTGAACCTCTACGAGGACACCAACGCCTATTACCTGGAGGGTCCGTTCAAGCGGTCACCGCGGCCAGGCCGGCGCGACGCCCTGGGGCATGTGAGCACCACCCTGGAGATGATGAACCATCGCGAGCTGGCGCTCGCCACCAAGAGTCGGTCCGGACAGCAGTGGGACATCTGGGAGGCCGTCTATTCTCCGGTCGGGGAGGACGGGTACCCCCGCAGGATCTGGGACAAGCGCACCGGTGAAATCGATCCCGAGGTCGCCGCGCACTGGCGGGAGAATTACGACCTCTCCCACATCCTGCGGCGCGACTGGTCCACGCTCGGACCGAAGCTGCAGGGGAAGCTCCACATCTACGTGGGCGACATGGACAACTACTACCTGAACAACGCCGTGTACCTGACTGAGGAGTTCCTCAAAAGCGCCAGCAACCCGCCCTACGAGGGCGTGGTCGACTACGGAGACCGAGCCGAGCACTGCTGGAACGGGGATCACACGCGACCGAATGCGACCAGCCGGCTGCGCTATGTCCAGTTCTTCGCCGACAAGATCGTGGGGCGCATCGAGCGCTCGGCTCCGCCGGGGGCGGACCTGACCAGCTGGCGGTACTAGTGTGGCGACGCGGAAGGGGGGACCCTGACGGAGCCCGACCCTAGGACTTCCAGCGGCGGCGTGCGGTGCCCTGCGTCTTCCGGCGCTTGAGGCGGGTGGCTTCCCTCAGGCCCTCCTGGGCCCAGCGAATCATCTCCTCCTGACAGCCGTCCGCCGGCGACGCGTCGTCGGGAACCCGCTTCACATAGGATCCGTCCGCCTGCATCTCCCAGCCGCCGCGGGTCTCCCGCAGTTGGAGGTCGAAGAAGTAGCGCAGCTCCTCACGCAGCGCGGGGTCCTCGATGGGAGTGAGGATCTCCACGCGGTGCCGGAGGTTACGGCTCATGCAGTCCGCGGAGGCGATGTAGTACTCCTCGACGCCGTCCAGATCGAAGTAGTAGACGCGCGCATGCTCGAGGAAGCGACCGAGAATGCTCAGCACGCGTACGTTTTCCGAGAGCCCCGGAATGCCGGGTCGGAGCCGGCAGCTGTCCCGGATGACCAGATCGATGCCCACGCCGGCCTGTGAGGCGCGATACAGCGCCTTGGTCACTCCCGGATCCTCGAGGGCGTTCATCTTGAACTGAATCCGGGAGGGCGAGTCGGGGGAGTGGGCCCGGGCAGCGGCCTCGATGCGCGAGAGCAGATAGCGTTCGAGCCCCTTGGGGGCCGGCTGGAGCTTCGAGTACTTGCGCTTGGGCTTGAAGCCGGTGGTCAGGTAGTTGAAGAGCTCCGTCAGATCCGCCCCGATGCGGGGGTCGCAGGTCAGCAGGCCGATGTCGGCGTACAACCGCGCGGTGTCCGCGTTGTAGTTGCCCGTCGAAATGTGCGCGTAGCGACGGATGCCGTCGTAGTCGTCACGCACGATCAGGATGGCCTTGCAGTGGGTCTTGAGACCCACGACACCGTAGGTCACGTGGATGCCGGCCGCGCCCAAGCGGTTGGCCCAGGCAATGTTGGCGCGTTCGTCGAAGCTCGCCTTGATCTCCATCACCGCCGTCACCTGCTTGCCGTTCTGCGCCGCGTCGATCAGCAGGTCGATGGCGCGGGACTCCGCCGAGGTCCGATAGAACGTGACCTTGATGGCCCTCACCTTGGGGTCGTTGGCCGCCTCCTCCAGCAGCCGCTCCACGGAGCGCGAGTACGAGTGGTAGGGATGGTGGAGGAGGATGGGCCCCTCCTCGCGAATCGTGTAAAAGATGCTTCGGTCCGAGATCAGATTCGGATGATCCACCGGGTGATGGGCCGAGTCCCTCAGGTTGGTCACCTCGAGGGTCGCGAGCTCCATCAGGTCGGCAAGCTGCATCAGCTCTCCGCCCGCGAACACGTCGCGCTGCTCGTCGAGGCCGAGCTCGGCCGCGACCTTGCCACGGAACGACGGATCCATTCCCGGCGACACCTCCACTCGCACGATCGGCGCGAACCTCCGCTGGCGGAGCCCGGTCTCGATCCGCTCCAGGAGGTCGTCCGCGTTCTCTTCGCTGACCTCCGTGTTGGAGTTGCGGGTCACGCGGAACAGCGCGCAGCTGGTGACCTCCATACCTGGGAAGAGGATATCCAGGTTGTTGGCGATAACGCTCTCGATCGGGATGAACCTGAGCGAGTCGCCCAGTTGGACGAACCGCTTGATGCCCGCGCCCAGCGGGACCTTGACGCGGGCGACGGCCGGGTAGTGTTGCCCCGGTTCCTGGAGGCCCACGAACAGGTTGAGCGACAGGTTCGACACGAACGGGAACGGATGGGCCGGGTCGAGGGCCTGCGGCGTGACCAGTGGATAGATCCGCTCGAGGTAGGCTTCCCGCAGCCGCTTGCGTTCTTCTTTGTCCAGATGGTCCCAGGACGTGATGACGAGGCCGTGCTCCTCGAGCGTATCGAGCACCGAGCGCAGCGCCCGCCCCTGCAGCGCCTCGAGATCGGCCACCAGCGCATAGCAAGCGTCGATCTGCTCCTCCGGAGTCCGGCCGTCCACCGTGAGGTCCAGCACGCCGGCGCCCATCTGCTGCTTGAGCCCACCGATCCGCTTCATGAAGAACTCGTCCAGGTTGGACGCGACGATCGAGATGAACTTGAGCTGCTCGAGCGGCGGTGTCCGCGGATCCGTGGCCTCCTGCAGGATCCGGAAATTGAAGTTGAGCCAGGTGAGCTCGCGGTTGAGGTAGCAGTCCGGACTGTCGAGATCGAAGGCGCCGTCTTCGTCCGCGGCCGGAATCGGATCAGGGTTGGGCGGAGTGGTGACCCTGGTCTTGCCGGAGTCCTCACGAACCAGCGCCAGTGGGGCAGGCGAGCCCTGTGGCGGGGTGTCCTTGCCCGCCACACGGCGCTCGTCCGCCTCGGCGGATTTGGTTTCCAGGGTGTCGCGTTCGGTGCTCACGGTCGTGCGCGGTGAGGGGTGCGCCGCTTCCCGGCAGGAGGGAAACAGATCTTTACATTGGGGATGCACGTCTCGGACCGAAAGCCCCCCGTGGTTGGGCCGGAGCACACGCCTGCCCCCGAACGCCCCGCCCGGGGTAACCCTTCCATATCGGAACGGTAACAAGCGCCGTTACGTCCTTGGCGCCCATTCGCGCGCGCGCGATGATTCCCCAGCGAGGGCCAGCGAGCGTGCAGTTCGGGCATCGGGACTCTGGCGATCGAGCTCTCAGCGGCCGCTCCACATCACCCAGGATTCGACATGAAGTTCGAGATGAAGAAGACGACCGTGGCACTGGTGACCCTGGCCATGGCGTGCGGGGGAAGCCGGGAGGGAAGCCAGCGCGTCGTCCTCCAGAACAAGGGCTCCGACACGCTCGTCAACGTGGCGCAGGCCTGGGCGGAGGCCTACCGGAACGTCAATCCCAACGTGGCCATCGCCGTGACCGGGGGCGGTTCCGGTACCGGCATCTCGGCCATGATCAATGGAACGGTGGACATCGCCAACTCCAGCCGCGCCATGAGCGACTCGGAGATCCAGGCGGCCCGGGCCAACGGCCAGGATCCTGTCGAGTTCATCGTCGGCGTCGACGCCCTCGCCGTGTTCCTGCATGCCAACAATCCGATCAGCGAGTTCTCGCTGACCCAACTCAAGTCCATCTACGGAGATGGCGGCACAGCGTCCCGCTGGAGCGACCTCGGGGTCACGGTTCCGGGCTGTCGCTCGGACGAGATCATCCTGGTCAGCCGGCAGAACAACTCCGGCACCTATGCCTATTTCCGAGAGGCCGTGCTCGACGATGACGACTTCAAGCTCGGCTCGCGCGACATGCACGGGTCCATGGACGTGGTCGACCTCGTGGAGAACACGCCGTGCGCGATCGGATACTCCGGCCTGGCATACGCGACCGACCACGTGAAGATGCCGTGTATCAAGCAGGGAGCGGGATCCTGCGTGTCGCCTTCGATCGACACGGCGGTCGGCGGCAGCTATCCCGTCGCCCGTCCCCTGTTCATGTACACCGCCGGACAACCGGAAGGCGCCGTGAAAGAGTACATGGACTGGATCCTGAGTGACGCAGGTCAGTGCATCATCCTGGATAAGGGATATGCGCCTGTGCGGGCCGTGAGTTGCGCGTGACGCACTACGAAAAGAGGCTCGAGACCGACCTCGAGGAGATCCGCCGCGAGGTTCAGCGGGTGGGCGGGTGGGTCACGGAGAACGTGCGTGACGCGGTTGCCGCTCTAACGCAGTTCGACCGGCGAAGGGCCAACGAGACCATCCTGCGCGACCGGGCGGTCAACAAGCGCATCGAGGAGGTCGACCACCTCTGTCACCTCTTCGTGGTCAAGCACCTGCCGAGCGCGGGCCATCTGCGGTTCGTGTCGTCCGTCCTCAGGATCAACGTGGCGCTGGAACGTATCGGCGACTACGCCGTGACGGTCTGCCGACAGACGCTGCAGCTCGAGCGTCCCCTCCCCGAGCCACTCGTCCAGGACATGGACGTCATCGGCCGGCAGGTCCTGAACGCATTGCGGACCGCCATCACCGCGTTCGTGGACGGCGACCTCAAGAGCGCGGCCACGGGGAAGGGGATGGCCAAGCAGGTGAACTCGACGTACCGGAAGTCGGTGGCCGACCTCATCGCGACCGGGGACCGACGGGAGATGTCCGCCGGCGACCTGTTCGCATTGATGCTCGCCACCCGCGTGCTGAAGAGGGTCGGCGATCAGGCCGAGAACATCTGCGAGCAGACCGACTTCATCGTGAGCGGCGAAAGCAAGGGTCCCAAGACGTACCGGGTCCTCTTCCTGGATCGCGACAACAGGCTGTTCGGCATCATGGCCGAAGCGTTCGGACGCGAGGCTTTTCCGGACGAGGGCACGTTCCTGAGTGCCGGGGTCGAGCCCGCGGCCGAGTTCGACCCCGGGTTCGTGGCGTTCCTGGCGGACCGGGGCGTCGAAATCGAAGGCCAGCCCCTCGGGCTGGAGGGCGCGCTCGACCGGATGAACCGCCACTATCACATCGTCGTCGGGATCGGCGTCGACCCGACCGATCACATGGACGACATCCCGTTCCGTACGGTCGTGATCGAGTGGGATCAGGCGGATATCGAGGCGACCGCGGCCGGTCGCGAGGGGCGTGAGCGGTATCAGGCCCTGTACCGTGAGGTGGCCGATCACGTGACCGACTTGATGGAGACTCTCGGCCTCGAGTCCGAGCGTTGAGCGAAGCCTCCCGAGGCAGTGCGCTCGACGAGCTCGATCGCCGAAACGCCGACTGGTACATCGACCGACTCGTCCAGGTCCTGGTGTTCGTGGGCGGCGTGTCCGCGATCGTCTTCATCCTCGGCATCTTCGTCTTCATCACGAAGGAGGGTCTGGGGTTCATCGGGGGCCGCTTCAGCATCACCGAGTTCTTCGGGTCGATCGCTTGGCGGCCGACTTCGCGGAACCCGACC
This sequence comes from Gemmatimonadota bacterium, assembly GCA_024638305.1. Lineage (GTDB taxonomy): Bacteria > Gemmatimonadota > Gemmatimonadetes > Longimicrobiales > Gaopeijiaceae > JAHEKN01. The sequence goes on from JAHEKN010000068.1 coordinate 15,032, forward strand.
TACGGTGCTCTGGCGCTCATCGTCGGCACGGCGAGCGTCACCGGGCTGGCCATGGTCGTGGCGGTGCCGTTCTCGCTCGGCGCGGCCATCTACATCGCCGAGTTCTCGAGCGGGCGCACCCGGGAGGCCCTGAAAGTCCTGGTCGAGCTGCTCGCGGCGATCCCATCGGTGGTCTGGGGATTCATCGGGCTCTCCATCATGAATCCCCTCATCATTCGGTGGTTCGACACTCCGGTCGGCCTCAATGTGCTGAACGCTGGCATCATCCTGGGTCTGATGGCTGCGCCCATCATGACCACCATCGCCGAGGACGCCCTCAAGGCGGTACCGGACAGCTACCGCGAAGCGGCCGAGGCCATGGGCGCCACCCGCTGGCAGGTGATCCGGTCGGTGGTGATCCCGGCTGGGAAGAACGGGCTGGTGGCGGCCGTTCTGCTCGGAGTCGGTCGGGGGTTCGGCGAGACCATGGCCGTCCTCATGGCGAGCGGGCACTCCATCAACCTGCCCACGAGCCCCCTCGATTCCGTGCGGGCGCTCACGGCCACGATCGCGGCCGAGCTGGGGGAGACGGCCAACGGGTCGGAGCACTACGGGGCGCTGTTCACCCTCGGGATCCTGCTGTTCGTGGTGACGTTCGCGATCAATCTGGCCGCGGACATCATGGTGAGGGGTGGACGGCGCGGCCGACGCGCGACGGCGGAAGGAGGAGCGTAGCATGACGATGTTTCATGCCACGGCGCTCAACCACCGCAATCGCCGGGTGGAGTGGCTGGTGCGCGTGCTGTTCCTGCTCATGACGCTCCTGTTGGTGGTCCCAGTCGTCTTGATCCTGGCCGTGCTGGTGATTCGAGGAGGGCCGGCGCTCTCGTTCGAGTTCCTGTTCAGCGAGCCGCTCAACAACATGACGGCGGGCGGCATCTTTCCCGCGCTCGTGGGAACCATCTGGCTGGTGGGTGTCGCGTTGCTTGCGTCGGTCCCGATCGGGGTGGCCGCGGCGCTCTACCTGAGCGAGTACGCGCCCGACAACATGCTCACGCGAGCCATCAACCTGGCCATCATCAACCTGGCCGGCGTCCCATCCGTGGTGCACGCGCTGTTCGGACTGGGCGCGTTCGTGCTCTTCTTCCAGTTCGGGACGTCCATCCTGGCTGCGAGCCTCACGCTGGCGATCATGACGCTGCCGGTGGTGATCGTGGCGACCCGGGAGTCGCTGCAAGCCGTCCCGCAAGCGTTCCGTGAGGCCTGCTGGAGCCAGGGCGCCACGCGCTGGCAGACGATCCGCCGGGTGGTCCTCCCGAACGCCGTCAGCGGCATCCTGACGGGGATCATCCTCGAGGTGTCGCGAACCGCGGGCGAGACGGTCCCCATCATGTTCACCGGTGCGGCCACCTTCATCCCCTTCCTGCCCCAGAGCGTCATGGACCAGACCATGGCCATGTCGCTCCACCTGTTCACGGTGTCCACGCAGGTCACCAACGTTCCGGAGAGTCTCCAGTACGGCGTGGCGCTCGTACTCATCCTGTTGGTGCTCGCCATGAACGCGATTTCGATCTCGTTCCGAGTGTACCTGCGGGGCAAGAAGAAGTGGTAGCGGGGCAGGGGCAGCGCGCGACGAGCGTCGACGGAACGGAAGCACTCAAGCTGTCGATCCGGAACCTGACGATCGGCTACGGCGGCGTCCCCGCCCTGCGCGACGTCACCCTTGACGTCCGCCGGCACGAGATCTTCGGCATCGTGGGTCCGGCCGGGAGCGGCAAGACCTCGTTTCTGAAGGCCATCGGTCGGATGGACGAGTTCACTCGCGCGATGTCGGTCGAGGGTCAGATCCTGTTCGACGGCAAGGACGTCCGCGAGTGGAGGAACGTGTACGCGCTCCGGCGACGCATCGGCGTGGTGTTCCCGCTGCCTGTCGGACTGCCGATGACGGTGTACGACAACGTGGCCCTGTCGCCGCGCCTTTCGGGAATCAAGAAGAAGGCGCAGCTCGACGAGATCGTCGAGCGCTGTCTACGGCGAGCGGCTCTCTGGGACGAGGTGAAGGGTCGGCTGGACGCCCTCGGCAGCCTCCTCTCGGGCGGCCAGCAGCAACGCCTCACGATTGCCCGGGCGCTCTCGCAGGACCCTGAGCTGTTGCTTCTGGACGAGTTCTCGATCGCGGTGGACCCGGTGACCACAATGCGGATCGAGGATGTGCTCAAGGAGCTCAAGTCGGAAGTCACGATCGTGCTGGTGACCAACCTGGTCCAGCAGGCCAGGAGGCTCGCCGACCGGACCGCGTTCTTCCTCACCGGCGAGTGCGTCGAGGTGGGCCAGACTGAAGCGTTGTTCGAGGGCCATGTCCGGGACGAGCGCACGTCCGCCTACCTGGAGGGTCGCTTTGGATAAGCGGATCATCGTCGGCGCGGATGCTGCCGGCGGCACCGGTGCCGTCTCCGCGGGAGCCGAGGCGGCCCCTGAGTTGGCGGTGCCACCGGCGGAGCTGGCTATCGAGACACGGGCGCTCAACCTTTGGTACGGTGAGTTCCAGGCACTGTTCGACGTGGACCTCCAGGTCAAGAAGGGCATCATCACCTCGATGATCGGTCCTTCGGGATGCGGCAAGTCCACACTGCTCCGCATCTGCAATCGTATCGTCGAGCGCCTGGGGTACGTGCGTACGACCGGGAGCATCGAGGTGCTGGGTCAGGACATCTTCGCACCCGACGTGGAGCTGGTGCAGGTGCGGAAGCAGGTGGGCATGGTATTCCAGCGGCCGAACCCGCTACCGATCTCGATCCGGGACAACGTCTTGTTCGGCACGCGGATCCACCGGAGCGGTGCGAGGCTCAGCCGGGCCGAGGAAGACGCGATCGTCGAAGGGGCCCTCCGCGAGGTGCTGCTCTGGGACGAAGTCAAGGATCAGCTCGACCGCCGCGCCACCGAGCTGTCGCTCGAGGAGCAACAGAAGCTCTGTATCGCCCGTTTGGTGCCGGAGAAGCCGGCGGTCCTGCTGATGGACGAGCCTTGCTCCGCGCTCGACCCGGCCGGCACGGAGGCGGTGGAGGAGTTGATCTGGGAGCTCCGCGGCGCCTACACCATCCTCATCGTCACGCACAACATGGCCCAGGCGCGCCGCGCCTCCGAGGAGTGCGTGTTCATGCTGCTCGGCAAGATCGTGGAGCACGGCGTGACCGAGGAGATGTTCCTCACGCCCCAGCACCGTCAGACCGCCGACTACATCGAGGGCAGG
>JAHEKN010000248.1 GCA_024638305.1 Gemmatimonadota bacterium
GACGTGGTGGCCTGCGCTCGCCGCATCAAGAAGCTCTGCGACTCGATCGACCTTCCGTCCTTCGTGAAGACGAGCGGCTCGACGGGCCTCCACGTCCTGCTGCCCCTGGGCAGGCAGCTCACCTACGAGCAGTCGCGGGCATTCGGGCAGCTCATGGCGACCGTGATCGTCCGAGAGCTTCCCGACATCGCGACGGTGACCCGAAACCCGAAGCAGCGTGAGGGGAAGGTGTACGTGGACTTCGTGCAGAACGGCCACGGACGCCTGCTCGTGTCGCCGTTCTGCGTGCGCCCGCTGCCCGGCGCGCCCGTGTCGACGCCGCTCCGCTGGAGCGAGGTGAACGGGAAGCTCGACATCGCCAAGCACACCATCCGCACGGTGCCGGCTCGGCTTGCCCGGCAGCGGTCGGATCCCTGGGAGGGACTGTTGGATCTTCGTCCCGATCTGGGCACGGCCCTGGCCCGCCTGTCGGAGTGGCTGGCCTGACCCACGGGCCGGTGGCCGCTGGCACGCTAGACCCCCGGTTGCTCGTCACGATCGGGGGATCCCGCGCGTTCTCCTAGACAACTCGCTTTCGTCGAGGAGCCGCCATGTCCACCACAGTCCTGCGAACGGCGTTCGTCGCTGCTTTCGCCCCGGGCGTCGTGGGTGCGTGCGACCGGGGCCCGACGGACCTGGCCGATCTGGATCCGGTCGTGCTGGTCGAGACGGCCCGGGCTGAGGATTGGCCGGCCGACGCAAAGAACATCGTGGGCCATCGGCTGGAGATGGACTCGCTCTTCCTGGACGTGACCTATTCGGGTGGATGCGAGACCCACGTGTTCCGACTGATCGTGTCCTCGGTGTTCGCGGAGTCGTTCCCCGTCCAGACCTGGGCCGTGCTCGCACACGACGGTCGCGACGATCCCTGCGACGCGATCGTCGGGGAGACCCTCGCGTTCGACCTCACCCCGATACGGGACGCCTACCGGGCGGCCTACGGCGGGGGCCCGGGCGAGCTCCTCCTGCACATCGAGGGTCTGGCTGACGCCGTCCACTACGTGTTCTGAGGCCCGGCGCCGCTTGGGCTACAGGTAGGGCGAGAGCAGCCCCGCGGTGGAGTCCCGCACCCGGCGCAGGAAGCTACGCGACCGGATCTCGTCCTGGGTGATGGCCTGCGCGTCCGCGATCCGGCGCCGCACCAGATCGGTCATCTGGGGACCGAGGCGGTCGCAGTAGGCCTCGACGTTGAACTCGAAGTTGAGGCGCAGGCTCCGGGGATCCCAGTTGCTGGAGCCGAAGAGGATCCAGTGGTCGTCCACCACCATCACCTTCGAGTGGTCGAACGGCGGCGGAGTCAACCAGATGCGGCAGCCGTTCTCGACCACGGTCCAGAAATGGGCCCACATGGCCCAGTCCACGATCGGCAGGTTGCCCTTGGACGGGAACACCAGATCCACCTCGACACCGCGCATGGCGGCCACGTTGAGCGCCGTGGCGAGCGGTGGGTCCGGAAGGAAATAGGGGGTGACCACGCGAATCGAGCGCTCGGCTGCGGCGATCGCTCCGAGGAGCGTCCAGTTGAGCGCGTCCTGGTTCTCGTCGGGGCCGTCGGGAATGCCGCGCGCCAATGCGGTGCCGGGAGTCTCGAGGATGGGGAACCAGGGGTCACCCCGAAGGGATTCGCCCGTGGTGAACTCCCAGTCCTCCGCGAACACCTCCTGGAGCTGTCCCACCACCGGGCCTTCGATCTGGAAGTGCAGGTCCTGGATGGGGCTGCGCGCCTTGGACTCGACCAGGTGCCCGTGGCGGATGTTCATCCCGCCCGTAAACCCCACCTTGCCATCGACCACCAGGATCTTGCGGTGGTTGCGGAGGTTCATGTACTGCGCTCGGGCCAGCGCGAACGGAATGAAGCGGGCGCTCGGGATGCCCCGCGCCTCGAGCACGCCGTGGATGCGGGGATACGAGTACCAGGTTCCGGCAGCGTCGACGAGCACCCGCACCTCGACCCCGCGCTTCTGGGCTTCCTCGAGCGCATCGATGAACCGGTGCCCGGCGACGTCGTTGTCGAAGATGTAGGTACAGAGCGTCACGCAAGATTCGGCCTCGGCAATGGCCCCCAGCATGGCGGGATAGGCCTCCTCGCCGTTCAGCAGAGGGACGATTCGGTTTCCGGCGAGCAGGGGCCGTCGAGTAACGGCTCCCACGACGTGCGCGATTCGGCCCAGCGACTCGACCTCCACGAGCGCACTGGTCTGTTGGGGATCGCTGGCAGCGCCCGGAGCGAGCGCGGCCCGGCGCACCCGGTCGGCCCGGATCAGCACCGCCTTGCGCTGGATCCGGTTGACGCCGAAGAGCGCGTACAGGATGGCCCCGCCGAGCGGCACGAGCAGGATCAGGCCGAGCCAGCCGATGGAGCTCCGCACCTCCCTCCGCGAGAGAACGGCGTGGAGCCCGGCCGTGAGTGCGACGCCGACGATGGTCACCCCAGAGAGGACCGCCCACCAGGAGACGATCCAATCGGGCAGCACCTGGCTCCAGCCGCTCACCGGCTCACCTGCGCGTGTCCCCGGGCTCCGTGCTCCGGCATGGAGGCCGCTAGCCCCCGAACGGCGTCGAATGTGCCTCCACGGGTCCCGGCAGCGGGAACGCGCCCCTGGAGCGGGCGCCGACATCGACGACCTGGAGCAGGGTGGTCAGTGCGGTTTCCGCCTTCTCGACCGAGTGGCGAAAGAGCGCGCGGAATCCCCAGAGCGAGAGCCCGCCAACGCCCCCGGTCCCGACGGCCACCCCGCCGATCACCGCGCCCGCGAGCAGCGGCGCAGCCGCGATGCCGAGGGCGCCCATCGCCGCGGTCGCGATGGCCGCGCCCCCGATCCCCGCCCCAACGGCCATGCTCCCCGTGAGCCCGAGTCCCAGGAAGTAGTGGGTGCGGAACCCGCGAGCCATCGGCGCCCGAACTGACAGCTCCGACTTCTCCGGGCCAATCTCTCGGAGCGACACGAAGAGCTGCTTGGCCCCGACCCCTCCCATCTGCCCGGCAAACTCCGCCGCGGCGCCGGCCTGGGTCCACATGCTGGGGGGCTCGAATACGAACACGCCGTCCTTGAGCGGATCGTCTCCGAGCGTGTTCACGTGCAGGAGTGCGTAGCGTGCGGACGGGAGCACCCGCTGCAGCGACTCGAAGACCTCCGCGGGAGACGCATCGATCACGCGCGAGACCTCGAGGCTGGCCCGTCTTATCCCGAGGAACTGGCGGGCGCGCCGCTCGACTGCCTCGGACGGAGGCTTCTTGCCGGCCTCCGACCCCACCTCCGCGTAGGCCAACTCCACGAACTCGGGCGATATCCCCGCTTCCAGCGCCGCCGACTTGACCTCCGTCAGTCGAAAGCCGGAACCGGTGGTCTCGGCCGGAGCCAGCAGTCGCGACCGCTCCTCCAGGCGGCGCGCGGCCTCGGCCTGGAGCTCCGCCGCCCGCTTCCACAGGAGTCGGGCGTCGTCGCTGCTGACGTATTCCTTCGGGTCTTCGCTCACGATTCGGCTTGGTCCGCGCGCAGTAGGGCTTCCAACAGGACCGACGCACCGCGCGCGATGCTCTCGTCCGGGGTGAACTCCAGCGGAGAGTGGCTGATGCCGTCCCTGCTCGGTACGAAGATCATGCCGATCGGTCCCAGCCGGGCGATGCTTTGAGCGTCGTGGCCAGCACCCGAAGGCATTCGCTGTTGCCGATACCCCAGGGTCGCGCAGGCGGTCTCGATATATCGCCGAAAGCGCTCCTCGGTGGGAGCGGCATGGCTCACGTAGAACTCCTCCAGCTCGATCCGGGTGTCGCTCTCCGCCTCGATGCGCGACACCTCCACCTCAAGGGCGGCGAACACAGTGTCGATCTTGTCCATCGAGAGGTCCCGGATCTCGACGGTGAGCAGCACGCTGCCCGGAATCACGTTGGGAGCGCCGGGCTGGACCTCGATCTTCCCGACGGTCCCGACCTGCGTACCCGGCTCGGAAGTCACCACCGCTCGGACCGCTCGGATCACCTCGGCTGCCGCGAGGAGCGCGTCCTGCCGCTGGCCCATGGGCGTGGTGCCGGCATGGTTGGCGAACCCGGTGATCCGTGCGTTCCAGCGGCGGATGCCCACGATCCCTTCCACCACGCCGATGTCGAGGCCGGCCCGCTCGAGCACGGCGCCCTGCTCGACATGCAGCTCGAAGAACCCGGACACGCTCCTCGGCCCCCGAGCGGCCTCGGCGATCCGGTCGGGGTCGCCACCGATCCGGCGGGTGCCGTCGCCGATCGTGTAGCCGCTCGCGGTGACGATGTCGAGCTCGAAGGCACGGACCTCGCCGGCCAGCGCCCGGCTTCCGGTCTTGCCGCCTTCCTCGTTCGGGAAGATCACCACTTCGAGCGGGTGCCGGGTCCGGGCGCCCGCGTCCTCCAGTGCCCACGCCACCTCGACCGCCCCCATGGAGCCCACCTGCCCGTCGTAGTTGCCGCCTCCCGGCACGGAGTCGATGTG
>JAHEKN010000249.1 GCA_024638305.1 Gemmatimonadota bacterium
GCTGGAGCACGTGGGAAAGTGGCAGGAACGAAAGGGTCTGCTCCCCTTCACCGACCTCGATCGCGACGCTGCTGGCGGAGACGTTCGAGTAGAGGTTCCCGTGGGTCAGCATCACACCCTTGGGGTCGCCGGTGGTCCCGGACGTGTAGATCAGGGTGGCCAAGTCGTCCGGCGTGACCTGAAGGGCCTCCTCGCGAAATCGCTCCAGGCTCCAGCCTTCTCCCGCCCCGACCTCTAGGAAATCGCTCCAGGAGATCACCCCCGGCGCGTCCGCAATCTCCGAGTCGAACGCGACGACGTGCTCGAGCGCCTCACAGGATTCCTTGGCCTCGAGCGCCTTGGCCACCTGCTCCGCGTCGGACGCGAAGATCAGCCGAGAGCCGGAGTCGTTGACGAGGTACGCGATTTGGTGGGGCAGGAGCGTCGAGTAGATGGGTACGTCCTCCACTCCCGCACAGAGGCACCCGTAGTCGGCAATGGCCCACTCCGGGCGATTCTCGCTCAAGATGGCCACCCGGTCGCCACGAGCGATTCCCAGATGCCGCAGCGATGCGCCCACAGCCCGGACACGGGTCAGAGCCTCCTGGTGGGAGATCGGCACGAGGTCGCCGTTCCGGAAGAACTGGAACGCCGGCCGATCGCCGAACCGGTCGACCGTGTCCAGGAAGAGGCGGGTCAGCGTACCGGTCTCGAAGGGGCCTTCGTTGGCGTAGTAGTCGCGTGCCATCTCAAACGCGCTCGAAGGAGATTCTCAAGTCCAGGTCCGGGCGCAGCGTGTGCAGGACGCTGCAGTACTTGTCACGCGAAAGGTCGATCGCGCGCTCGATCTTGGCTCCGTGCTCGGGTCCCGGGCCCGCAAGCTTGAACGCCATCCGCATCCGATGGAAATAACGGGGCACGTCCTCGCGGCGATCCCCCTCGAGCTCGACCTCGAGCGAGCGCAGCGGCACCCGTCCCTTCTCGAGGATCATGCGAACGTCGATCGCCATGCAAGCCGCGAGCGAAAGCAGGAGCGACTCGGTCGGGCTGGGCCCCTCGGTCGAGTCCCCGTCGATGGTGATCCAGCGATCCGCCGCACCCCGCCCCTCGAACGCCTGACCTTCCGCCGTCCACCGGAGGTGCACGGACCGCGTGTGGCTCACCCGGTGGAGCTTTCCGGGGCCGACGCCTCCTGGCCGGCGGACAGCGCCCGCAGCTCCGTCAGTGCCTCCCGTGCGTGCTCCACGTGCTCCTGAGCGGACGCGCCCGTGGGTGCGTTCTGCAGGAAGGCTTCGAGGTGCGGAATGGCCTCGCTCCCCTGACCCGAGCGGACCAGCAGGAAGGCCAGCCCGTAATGGGCTCCCACGGCGTCGGGGTCCTTTTGGAGCACGTGGCGGTACGTCTTGGCGGCTTCGTCCGACATGCCGATGCGGCTGTAGGCGATGGCGATCTGCTGCAGCACGAGCGGATCGCCCGGGGCCTCCTTGAGGGCGAGGCGGAAGGACGTCAACGCCTCATGGTACCTGCGGCCGTCGAGAAGGTGGGAGCCTTCTTCGTAATAGTCGATGTTTGCCAGCTCTTCGGAGCTACCTACGAGCTTCTTCCACCAGGTCATTCGGCCGGTCTGTCAGGTGGGGTTCGACGGAATCGGGCAAGCTAGCCGGGGGGTGATGTGGACGCAACGCTACGGCCGGGGACCGCGCGCCGCGCCACCAGCGCCGACGCATCCGCGGCCAGAATCTCCAGGCCGGCCTCCGCCAGCCGCTCTCGTGTCCCCTCCTCCGGGTCCAGAATCACGGCGCGCGCGCCCGGGGCGAGAATGCGCGCGGCTTCAGTGACCGCCCCCGCTCCTTCGCTCTCGAGAACCACGCCTCTGAACGTGCCTCCGAAGAACGGCAGGCGCTCCGGGGTCGCCACGACCCGCGAGACTCCCTCGTGCTCCTCCAGGCCCCGCGCGCCAGGTGCGGCCGTGACCCACTCGATGTCCTCGAGCAGCTTGGCGAGGCCGCGGGCCCATACCCAGGCGTCGCCGGCGAGCAGCACGTGCCCCGGCCCACCCGTGATCCCGAGCTGAGCCGCGAGCTGAAAGGCCGGCTCCGGGCCCAGGGTGGCCTCGGCCGCCGCCGCCGCGGTCGCTTCTGCATCGGCGTCCGCCAGGCCATCTGCGGGAGGCCACCTCAGATCCGCCACTCCCCCGGCCACGTGGAAGAGCTCGCGGCAGTTGGCGCAGCCGAGTTCACCCTCCAGGACGCGACGATCGTGTATGTGATGAGCGAGCAGGATGAGCCCGAACTCCGGCCCACAGCGGGGGCAGGAGAGCCGATCGGTGAGGAGGATGTGCACCCGGCCGGGCTCAATCGGCCGGCAACGGGAGCTGCACGGGCTCGCGCGAGTACAGTGCCCACTGGGTGGGGGTCTCCCAGACGCGGGTGTACGCCAGGCCCGCCGCGATGGGCGCGGGGAGGCGCGCCTCGAGCTCCTCGAAGAAGTAGCGGGCCTGGTTCTCGGCGCTCGGCTCCCAGTCGGTGAATGGGGGCAGCTCGTTGATCAGCTCGTGGTCGAGCCGGTCGGCCAACGCCCGCAGCTCGCGCTTCAGGTCCACGAAGTCGAACGCGATCCCGGATTCGTCCAGTTCAGCGACCTGGACGGCAGCCTCCACTACGTACCGATGGCCGTGGAGCCGCTCACACTTACCGTGGTAGTTGCGGAGAAAGTGGGCCGAGTCGTAGTGCGCCTGCACGCAGATGGTATACACGATCAGGCTCTCGCGATCTGGAGGAGCGGAATCTGCACGTGGGCGGGCTGTGACACCACGTACCGGACCGCTTCCGCAACGTTGGCCGGGTCGAGCATGTCCGCGCGGGACGGGAGATTGGGGTCGGCATCGGGCGCGAGCGGGTCCCAGAGCGTCGTATCCACCGCCGCCGGCTCGACGAGCGTCGCGCGCACTCCCGTGCCCCGCACCTCTTCCAGCAGCACCTCGTGCAGCCCGCGGAGACCGAACTTGGACGCCGAGTAGGCCGCGTTGCCGGGGAATGCCCGGCGCCCCGCCACCGATCCGATGTTTACGATGAGGCCGCTTCCCCGCTCCAACATTGGGCCCAGGACGTGGGAGATGAACAGGAACGGACCCCGCAGGTTGGCGGCCAGATTGCGGTCAAGCGATTCGACCCCGGCCCGCGTCAGTGGCGCGACCTCGAACGTTCCGGCGCAATTGACCATCACATCGGGCGCACCGCCGAGGAGCTCCGAAGCGCGCGCGTAGGCGCCGGCGACCGACGCGGGGTCGGTCACGTCCACGCGGACCCAGTCCGCCCCCAGCTCCTCGGCCAGGTGGGCCAGGCGCTTCTGGGACCGCGCAGCCAGGACGAGCCGGTGCCCATCCGCCGCCAGCGACCGCGCGATGCTCTCGCCGATCCCCCGGCTCGCGCCGGAAACGAGGATGCCGGCCATGCCTCAGCTCCCGAGCGACGCGGGAGTCAGCCGCCGTTGGGTGCGTGACACAGGCGGAGGAATTCCTCCCGGGTCGCCAGGCTCTCCAGGAACGAGCCGCGCATGGCGGAGGTGATGGTCTTGGAGTTCTGCTTCTCGACGCCGCGCATCATCATGCAGAGGTGGGACGCCTCGATCACCACCCCGACGCCCTGCGGGGCGATGGCGTCCCAGAGGGCCCCCGCGATCTGCTCGGTGAGCCGCTCCTGCACCTGCAGCCGTCGGCTGAAGACCTCCACGAGCCGGGCCACTTTGCTGAGCCCCACGATCTCGTCGCTGGGGATGTAGGCGATGTGCACCTTTCCAAAGAACGGCAGCACGTGGTGTTCACAGAGCGAGTACATCTCGATGTCACGCACCATGATCATGTTCCGATGGCATTCCTGGAAGCGGCCGCGTCCGATGGCCTGCTCTGCGGTCATGCCGTAGCCCCGGGTCAGAAACCGGAGCGACTTCTCGACACGGTCGGGCGTTCTGAGCAGCCCCTTTCGCTCGGGGTCCTCGCCGATCCGGACCAGGAGCTCTCGTACGAGGTCGCGAAAGGGCACCTCCGTCAGGTCGAGGGCGCCGGGCGCCTGGGTCATCGTGTGCTCGCTCATGCTTCTCCTACGTATTCGACGGAGTTCCGAGGCGTTTCGTGAAGAACGATCCGCACCAATTCCACGCCTTCCGGGAGTTCTGTGCGCAGCCGATTCCAGATCGCCACCACCAGGTTCTCCGTCGTGGGGTTCACACCCGTGAGCCAGGGCACTTCCAGGTTCAGGTTCCGGTGGTCCACGTCCCTGATCACGCGCTCCGCGGCGAGTTCCTTGAGGCGCTTCAGGTCCATGACGAATCCGGTGTCGGGGTCCACAGGCCCTTCCACGGTCACATCCATCTCGTAATTGTGGCCGTGCCAGTTGGCGTTCGCGCAGTCCCCGAAGACCTCGCGGTTGCGCTCGTCCGACCACTCGGGCTTGTGGAGCCGGTGGGCGGCCGAGAAGT
>JAHEKN010000250.1 GCA_024638305.1 Gemmatimonadota bacterium
GATCAGCCTCGACGAAAGCCCGGTTCGTTAGCGCAACACCCTGACGGGCGATGGCTGCGTGCAGCTTTTCCATCTCCTCCTCGAAGAGCCGGTCGAACAGCTCGGCGGTGAACACGTCGCCCTCCTTCACCCCGACGCTGGCGTCGTCCTCCGTGAGCCGGCCGCCCTTGTGTAGCCACTCCCATAGGATGCTCAGCCGGATCTCCCCCGTCGCGGCGTCTTCCATGAGGTACAGAACGTCCGGGTTGCCGAAGAAATCGGCCGGCTTCAGCGCGGCGGCCTGCATCCCTTTGCCGAGCGCGTTGCCGTACTGGATGCCCACGCTGAGCAGATTGCGGGCGCCGCGGACGGTGCGCGGGGCCGGCTCGAGCAGGAAAAGGTCGGCCGCGTCTTGCTCGGTGTACGTGAGTGGGGGAAACGGACGGCCCGCCTGGTTCGCCTCGCCGACCTTCTCCCAGACCGGCCGCACGATGTGCACCATCTTCCAGTGCGCAACCCACTTGCCGCTGGCGCCCTCACGTTGCTCGCGCTCGGCTCCGGCCACGGCGCGCGCCATCCCCTCCTGGACGCCCTTCTTCGAGCCCACCGGGATGTTCGGCTCCATGCCCCCCTGCCAGAGCGCGTGGCGGCCGCTGCGGTCCGGTGTGTTCACGGCCCTCCGCACTCGGTCCTCGTAGACCCGCATGTAGCCGAACGTCATGCCGATGGCTTCGATGTTCGGGTTCACGAACGAGGGGTCCCACGCCACCGCATCCGACACCGAGTTGATGTAGTCCCAGCGGCCGGTGTTGTAGCCGACGAAGTGGAGGCCCAGGGCAGCCCGGATCTCCATGAGCTGGAACGACGCCTCCACCTGCTCGACCAGCACGTACGCCTTGATGGTGCCGACGGGGAGCCCGAGGTGATGCTCCAGAGTGGTCAGCACGCGGTTCCACACGGCGGCCTCGCCCGCGGTCTGGATCTTCGGCAAATACAGGACCACGGAGCGGCCGGCGTCGAGCAGCGCTTGGTGGTTGTGCACGACGAAGAGCGCGGTGTCGACGATCGAAGCCGCGAGCCCCGTCCCGTCGGCCATGCGGACGTGCCGGTCGTCCAGGTGGAGGCCGCGCGCCCGGAAGATGAGCGTCGTGAAGTCGAGCTGCGTCTGGACGTCCTGCACGATCGCGCGGCCGAAGAAGTCCCCCGACCACCGGTTCATGTCGGCGGCGACGCCCTCGGCGGCCTCGAGGAAGACGGCGTCCCGAGCGATCGCCAGCTTCAGGTTCCGCTGGTTGTCGAGGGACATCGCCTGCGTCTGCCCCAGGGCGTCCTCGCCGTCGAACATCCAGCCGTCGGCTCCGCTCAGGAGCGCGTAGGCGACATTCCGAATCGACCGCTCAAGGGTGGCATTCGGCTTGGCGGCCGGACCGGTGCCCTGGATCCACTGCCGCTCGAGATCGTGGGGGATCGGACTGCCGTCGAAGTCCCCGTCCCGGGCGGCCTGCACCGTGAGGTCCGTACCGGGAACCATGGCGCCGGAATCGAGGAAGGCGATCCGCTCTCCCGCGCTCGCCCTCGCCGCCCGTCGCTCGATGCGGGCGCGCATGGCCTCTTTTATTTCCGAATTCAGGGGCGCCAGCGCGATGATCGCGTCCAGAGCGTCCCGCGTGTAGATGTCTGCGTAGCTCTGCTCGAGGTCGGCTCGGATCTCGATCGGTCGATTCACGGTGGCTGGACTCACGGGGTGGACGAGGGTGGTCGGGAGGCTCGCAAAACGACTCGGGGGCGGTCTTGCGCGCAACCGGGCGGTCCGTCACAGCGGATGTGCTCCGCGCGTTCCTAGGGCGAACACACACCCGTCAGGTCTCTGAGTCCATCCATGCTCCGCACCATCCTCGTCGCACTCGTAGCCGCCCAGTTGGCGGCTTGCGACTCGAATCTGCTCGCGCCCACGCCGACCGATATTTCCGTCGAGGTGCTCCTCTCGAACGACACCCTCGCCGACGGCGACACCATCACCATCGATGTCGTCATCACGAACCTCACCAAGGACGAGATCCTCTGGTCCGGTAGCGCCTGCCCGCTCAACGTCGAGCTCAACGGCGGAGCCGTGCCGCAGCCGGCCCGACTGACCGCCCTCGCGTGCATCGCGCTCTACGTCCCGCACATCCTGGGGCCCGGCGAGCAGGAGACCTTCACGTTCCCGTTCGACGGCATGGCCTGGCAGGCGCCCTCGCCGCTCGGGCCCGAGACGTGGGTGGAGCTCAGCCCCGGCACATACGAGGTGCTCGCCGAGATCCTGGGACCGAAGGACTGGAGCTCGGAGCCGGTGACCCTGGAGATCCTGCCGTGACGGTCCGAGCGCGCGGTCCCCAGCGGGCCTTCGCCGGCGTGCTTCTCCTGGCCGCGGCGTCTGTCCTGACGGCGTGCGACGACGGACCCATCGGCATCGCGTGCACGGAGATCGGTTGCTCGGACGGGCTCACCGTCTCGCTCGACGGTCCCGCTCCGACAGGCACCATCATCGAGGTCGAGGACGTGGACGGGAGCACGATGAGCATCGAGTGCGGGGTCGACTGGCCCTGCCAAAACTCGGTGTTCTTCGCCGGGTTCACGCCCGACCGCGTGACCGTGACGGTCACCAATGCAGCCGGCGTGAGGACGGCCGTGTTCGACCCTGCCTACGAGGCCTTTAGGCCGAACGGCCCGGACTGCGAGCCGGAGTGCGTGCAGGCCGTGGTGGACATGGATTTGCCGGCGGCGGTGTCGCCGACAGTGAGCGTCTGAGCGACTTTCGGGGTCGGGGACGAGCTGAGCCGGCGATTCCTGTGGTAGGCCTCGCTACGGAGTGGCTACCCGGGCGCTGTGGCCGGGAGCCCGCGCGAGCCGCGCGTCGGTCGTGACCAAGGGCGCCTCGAGCGCCTCGGCGAGCGCTACGTAGAGGCCGTCGTACGCCGAGAGGTTGCTCCTCAGCTCCCACACCCGACGGAGCAGCACCGAGCTGGGGTGCCGGACGATCCGCAGAGCCATGAGGTCTTCCAGCGCGTCCGTGGCGCGGCTCGGACAGCGTCATTCCGACTTCGGCCGCTCGCACCTTGAGTGTTCGGTGAACCTGGTCAGGGACGTTGCGGATCTGGATCATCTTGGACATGGATGATCGCGGTTGATCTGGAGGCCGGGCCCGAGTTCCGAGAGGTCGGACGCCGGATCCTGTTTGGTGTCGACAACCGAATCATTGTCCGCAACGGGTCCGTGGATCTGGTCCCGGGTCGCGATCAGTTCGTGATGATCAGGGCTCCGTGTTGGGCTACACCGAGCTCGTGGTGGTCGAGGGTCTGTTCGAGGTCCTCGAGCGGCTTGAGCGGAACTGACGGCGCTCGCGCCCGCTGGCACGCTCACCGGGCAGCTTCGACGTCCTCCGGCCCCGGCGCTGGCCCGGGGCGGCTAGCGTATGGTGACGTCCCGGTGTCTCTTGGGTGGCCGAACCCGCCACGGCGCCGCCGCGGCACCGCACCACAGCTCCACGATCCGACCCACATGGTTCACCGCTTCACCATCCTGCTGACGGCTCTGCTCGCGCTCGCGTGCGAGCAGGACGCACGACCGTACGGCACGGAGCCCGCGGCCGAGCCGACGGAGTTCGCGCCGGGGGCTGTCTCCTCGCAGGGAAGCAACGAGTACGGCGTCGCGTTCAGCCCGGACGGTACGGAGGTCTACTTCACGCGCTCGAGCGGAGGCCGGAGGGGGCGGCCGCAGATCCTCGTGTCCCGCGTCGTCGACGGCCAGTGGAGCGTGGCCGAGCCCGCCTCGTTCTCCACCGGATGGGAAGAGACGCCGTTCATCACCCAGGACGGGACTCGGCTCTACTACTCCTCGCGCCGGGACGTGCCCGGCTGGGGACCCGTGCCCGGAAACAACAACCTGTGGGTGGTCGAGCGTGCGGGCGACGGCTGGGGCCGGCCTGAGCCCCTCGCAGGGGACGTGAACCGGCCGCGGGTCGACGGCCGGGGCGCGCCCGCCCGAAGCGAGACCAGTCCCGTGGTCCTTTCGGACGGCACGCTCCTCTACTCCACCGAGGAAGAGGCCGAGCGCGGCTGGGACCTGTACGCGGCCGACCCCGACGGGAACCGCTTCACCAACCCGCGCCCCCTTCTGCTCAACAGCGCGGGCGACGAGGCGAGCCCCACCGTCTCACCGGACGGGCGGTATCTGGTGTTTCACGCATACCGGGACGTCTACGCCCCGGCCGAGGACCTGTTCGTGTCGGAGCGCACGGACTACGGGTGGTCCGAGCCCCGTCCCCTGCCCGCGCCCATCAACACGCCGGCCACCGAGGCCTATCCCCGGTTCAGCCCCGACGGCGGGCTGCTCTTCTTCTCGAGCGACCGGGGGCGCGGACGGCTGTCGATCTACTACGTGTCCGTCGAGGCCGCGGGGCTCAGCGTGGGTGGCGCGA
>JAHEKN010000251.1 GCA_024638305.1 Gemmatimonadota bacterium
GAACGCCAGGTCGACGAAGATTACGCCGCGCGCCAGCACGTGGAGGCCCAGATAGGAGTGGATGGCCACGATGACCAGGGAGGCGGCGATGGGCGCCAGGATCAGATCGATCACTGCTGGGCTCCCCTCATCGCGTCACCGATGCGCGTGATCCACGTGTCGACGAGACCGAAATAGCCACTTGCTCCCGTGGTCCCGCTCGAGTAGAGCGGGAGCATGACCGCCTGGGCGCCGCCGCGCTCGGCGACGGCCTGGACCCGGTTGCGGTCGAAATGCGTGGCCGCAATGAGCACGTTGATCCCTTGCCGTCGCATGCGGTCGATCAGCTCGGCTACGTGGCGCGGGGTGGGCGGGATTCCCGGCTTGGCTTCGACGAAATCCGCGCAAGTGACCCCGAACCGCTCCTCGAAGTAGACCCAATGCTTGTGATAGCAAATGATCTGCTTCCCGCGCATGATCTCGGCGGCCCCGAGCCAGCCGCCGAGCCGGTCGGAGAGGGGACGGCCGCCAAGCTGGTTGGCGGCGAGGAAGCTCATCAGAGCGCCCGAGCGGGCGAGGCTCTCCAGGGTTTCCCCGCCCAAGGCTTCGACGAGCTCCGCTCCGAACAGCCGCCGGTGGATTTCTGTCCGGAAGCGCTCGAGCCCGGCGGCGAACACGGGCGCCCGGTCCGGCGCCACTCGCGACAGCCCCGTGGCGATGTTCTGGGCTACCTGCAGCGCACGGAGCGGATCGGTCGTGAGGTGCGGATTCCCGAACAGGTGGACATCGCCCCTGCTCCGGTCAGCCGCGGCAGGGATCTCGAGCAGCGCGATCCCGGTGTAGGCCGTGACGTATCCGGCGCCGCCCTCCGAGACCCGAGCATTTCCGGCCCGATCGAGCACGGACGGGGCCCAAAGCTCGAGATCGAGCCCCGTCGTCACGAACATGTCCGCGCGACGAAGCTCGAGCGCGAAGCTGGGCTTGGGCCGCACGAAGTGGGAGTCCTCGTTCGGACTGGCGATCGACGTCACCTCGACTTCGCTGCCCCCTACGGCGCGGACCAGGTCCGCGTATACCGTGAGCGTGGTGACGACACGGACCGGGGCCGCCCCCGGACCGGTTGGTGGGTCGGCCGGGCCCGGCGAGGCCGCCAGTGCCGCGAGCAGTATCGGTGTGAGCATGATTCGGCTCCTCTATTCCCTAGTAGGTCTCGTGCTTGTGCGGGCCCATGGCCACGGTCACCTGCAGCGTGAACAGGCCCGAGCTCTCGTCGATGCGGTTCAGGTGGGCGTACTCGGCGCGGAGGCGAACCCACTCGCTCTGCCACCAGGTCAGCGTGGGTCCCAGCAGCCAAGACGTCTCGGACGGATCCTCCGGGTTCTCCGTCCAGTCGAACCGGCCTCCCAGACGCCATTGTTGCCCCAGCAGGGTCTCGGCCATGGACCAGAAGCCCGTCGCACTCTCCAGCGTCTCCCCCGTGGGCATGACCCCCGGGTCCCGGATCATGACGCCCCCGCGGACGACCGCCCCCCGATAGCGCGACTGGGCCGGGGGGGCCCAGGTCAGCGAGCCCTCGACCCCGAACAGCCGCTGGCCGTAGGACTCGTCCTCGTGCTCGAAATCACCGAACAGGCCGCTCAGCCCGAGATCGAAGTCGACTGACTCCGAAAGCTGCCAGAAGCCGTTCACGTGGCCCAGGTACGAGAGCTTGTCCGAATCGCCGAAGAGTGACGCATTGGACGAGCGGGTCAGCTCGAACGTGACTTCGTAGGTTCCACCGAGGGAGGCCGGAATCAGCCAGTGGGCGGACACGCCGGTCTGCCCCAGGGGCTCCTCGCCGATGAACGCCAGGTGGGGGAGCGACCGCGACTGGAAATAGAGGGCGTGCCCGTGCCAGCGGTTGAGCTGTCCGAATTGCTGGTAGAACCGACCGAGCTTGGCCGAGAAGCCGCCCGGAAGACTGACCCACTCGACGTACCCCTCTTCGACGTGGATCTCGCCGGAGCCGTGCTCCTCTTCAGCATGGCCTGCCCCGGCTTCGTCGCCGTGGGCCTCGAACGGCTCGATCTCCGCGCCCGGCGTCTCGATACCCACGAAGATCTTGGCTCGCGAGTAGGGGTCCAACGCCGATTGGAAGGCGAACTCGAACTCGCGGGGGACGAAGCTGCTCCGCCCGGCGGATCCTTCCTGGATCGCGCCAAAGAGATCCGCGGTGATGCTTATCTCGGGGTTGAGCGACTGGAGCGACCGTTGCCGCCCGACGAACTGCTGCTCAGTGGGTCCGGCTGTGTCGGCCGCGGCCCCCCTGGCGGCGGCTGCGGCCGCCGCTCTCAGACGGGCCAGCTCGTCCGTGACTTCCTCCGCGCGGGCCGCGGCCTGGGCGTCACGGGTTTGCTCGAGGAGCGCCCGCAGACTGTCGAGCTCGGCCCGGAGCGCCGCGATCTCTGCCCGGAGCGAATCGACCACCGCCGGGCGCTCCTGGGCCGCGGCCGGACCCACCCAACACATGGCGGCCGTCACGAGCGCCAGGCATGAGCCCGCCCGCCCGCCGCGCACTCTTGGTGCTCGCCGCGCGGTCCCGCGGGTGTTGCTGGGCGTCCCCGGCGTGGTGGCCGACGGTGCAGCGCCACGTTCTACCGTGTATTCCATCCTCTCTCGGGCATCCTTGTTCCGACGCTGAAAACAGCGGCGGAACCCAGCGGGGATCACCGGAGTCACGGCTTGCTCGAAGCGTGACTCCAGTCGCGATCGCTGTCGGTGCTAGAGGGTGGGGGGGGCCCTGGAATTCGGGGACGGTAGATCGGGCCTGGCGAGCGCCAACTCGATCGACCCGACCGCGACAAGACGGACCGGAGGATCGGCCGGCGGGACCCCGTGCTCGATACCCGCATGGAGCTCGTTCCCCACCCACGCCATGCACAGCGCGTGGTTGTGGGCAACGGCACAGACTCCGGCGTCGTGCTCGGCCTCGATGACCGCGCCGTCCACGTAGAGGTCCCTGTCCAAAATGGGAAGCAACGCGCCCGTGGATACGAGCGACGCGGTGGCGCCCAGGAATAGGGAGGCCCAAGTGGCCCGGGTTCTACGCGTGATCATCCGAGATCGCCGATGAGGACACGGAATCTTATACCGAAATACCGTTCCACGCGCCCCCGGGGTCCACGGTCCGGTGGTCCGAGTGCCGGACCGGAGTGAAGATGAGTTCAAACCAAATCGGCCCCGGCGCCGTCCAATCGTCCGGTCCATGGAGGCAGCAAAGGAAGTGACGTTCGATCGTCAGGCCGCCCTCGAGGCGAACGCAGCGTCCCAACCGGAGCCCGACACCGCCACACTGGTGGATCGGGCCCGCAAGGGCGACGAACGCGCCTACGAGGCGGTGTACCGGAGGTACGTGGGCCGGGTGTACGCGCTGAGCCTCAGGATGTGCGGGGATTCGCAGATGGCCGAGGAAATCACGCAGGACACGTTCGTTAAGGCGTGGCGGGGTCTGGAGCGCTTCCGTGGCGACTCCCGGTTCACGACATGGCTCCATCGAATCACGGTCAACCTGGTGCTCCAGCAGCGGCGGTCGCTCGGACGTCGCGCCGCGAAGGAGGAGGTGACGGACGACGTGGACGGACTCGGACACTGGGCGCGGCCGGCCGACACCGGCAAGCGCATCGATCTGGAGCGGGCGATCGGCGCGCTCCCGGAAGGCGCGCGCGACGTGTTGGTTCTCAGAGACGTGCAGGGATACAAGTACCGCGAGGTGGCGGAGATGCTGGGTGTCGCGGTAGGCACCGTGAAGGCTCAGGTGCACCGCGCACGCCGGATGGTACAGGAGACATTGGAGCGATGAAGCGGACCGAGGAGCAATTGAGGGGCGAGTTGGGGAAGCTCCCGACCGATATCCAGCCACGTCAGGACCTGTGGCCGGGAATCGCGGCGCGGCTGCCCGACGTGAGCGCACCGAGTGGAGGCGGCGACCCGGACGACGGAGTAGTCCGATCCATCAGCACCGCACCGGGGTGGAATCCGCTCAAGCGCCACAGCGTACCGGTCGAGTGGGCCATCGCGGCCAGTGTGGCGCTGGCCACCGTGGTCGGAGGATCCATCTGGGCGACCATGCGCTCACCGGGTCTCGAGGTCGTTCCATCCCAGGTCGTGGTGTCGGAGACGCCGGGTGCCGCCACCTTCGCCGGGTTGGACCTGACGGAATACGAGAGCGCGGCGACCGATCTCGAGGCTGTCCTGGCAACGGGGAAGGACCTGCTGGAGCCGCAGACGCTCGAGGTGCTCGAGAATAGCCTCCTCGCGATCGACAACGCGATCGAGGAGGCGCGGGCCGCGCTCCAGGCCGATCCCGGCCACGAAGGTCTGCAGCGACTGCTGCGAAAGAACCACAGAAGAAAGCTGGACTTGCTGCGGCAGGCGGCCGCCGCGGTC
>JAHEKN010000069.1:0-14519 GCA_024638305.1 Gemmatimonadota bacterium
GCCCGGGCGACTGGAACGTGGCCACGTTCAGAGTCTGCGTTTTGGTGACCTCGCGGGCCGCGTGGATTTCGCCGTTCAGGACCACCAGTGTACCGAGGCCCCGCGACCCGGCGGCCGTGGCCGTCAGGATCGCGTCCCGGAGGTTGTGGGGGCCGTCCGAGTTGGGTTCGGACGCGGCGCGCTGCGCCCCAACCACCACGACCGGGTTGTCACTCGGGAGCGTGAGGTCCAGGAAGAACGCGGTTTCCTCCAGCGTGTCGGTCCCATGGGTCACGACCGCACCGACAACCTCAGTGCGCTCGAACGAGCGCCGGGCCTGCTGAGATACCTGCAGCCAGAGCGCCGGCGTCATGTTGGTGCTGGGGACGTTGGCGACCTGCACGACCTCGACGCGGGCAATGGTGTCGAGGCCCGGAACCGCGCGTACGAGGTCGTCTCCGGTGAGCGCCGGCGCGTAGCCGCCGCTGGCGGAATCGTACACGGAAGCGATCGTCCCTCCCGTGGAGAGGACGACCACCACGGGGAGATCCTGGGCAGCGGCGGCGATCGGCCACGCGGCCCCAATCAGCAGCCCGCGCGCGAGCGCTCCCGCGAGCGCCGCTGCGCCCGCCACCGCGGGCTGCCTACCGCGCGTACACCAGCCCGTGCGCCGGCGTCGCGTCCGGCGCCGCAGCGGCCCCTCCCTCAATAGACGACTCGATCGATGTGCATCGAGCGCGGCGACGCGGGAGGCGCTCCCGAGAGCCAGTTGGGCCACCACGTGTTGGAGAACACGTGCATCTTCGCCCGTGGGACATCGGTCGTAAACGTCTCCATCAGGACACCGTCCACGAGGAAGCGCACGAGGTTCCGGGACCACTCGATCCGGTAATCGTGGTAGCCCCCGGCGGGATCGAAGGGAAGCACGTGCTCGGTGTGGTTGGTCTCGACGTCCGCGACCCAGGTGGTGAACCAGATGCGGCGGCTGCCGTCGTTGAAGATCTCGATGTCGATCTCGTCGTTGCCCTTCCTCACCAGCTCGTAGAGGAAGAATGCGGAGATCGACCCCGGCGCATCCTGAGTCCGCAGGCGGGCCTCGTAGGCGCCGTAACCGTAGCGGCCGGCAGAGCGCACCTCGGCACCGTCGTATCCGCCGCCCGGCAGCGTGAGGAGCAGCTCGCCGGCGCCCTGCGTAACGTTGCCCGGATCCAGGTACCCCTTGCCCAGCGGGTGATCGCCTGCAACCCACTCCGACGGGTTCCAGGGGTCGAACTCCTCGATGTTGGGCTCCGCGGGAGGTTTCGGTCGGCGTGCCTCGGCGGTGGCCAGCGGCGGCTCGGTAGGGATGGTCGTGGCCTCACACCCGGCCAGGGCGGTGAGAAGCATCACGAGCGGGATCCGGGGGCTGGGACGTCGCACGAGTCGTCTCCGGGTGAGGGAACCGGGTCCTCGGCGGCGGATCCGGCCCGCTCGGGCCTACTCCACCGCGCCCGGGAGACGCGACGACCGCGGCCCCGGGGGTCGGTAGGATAGGCGGAGGGGTGGAGGTTGGCCACCGCGGTCGCGCGACCTGCCGCGCGCCGCCTAGGGTCCGCCCACGTCCAAAGCCGGGTTCGCCGTGAAGAACCCGAAAGGGACGAGAGAGAACCCCGCGGTGTGGACTGGCATGAGCGGATGGTCTTCCGGCCGCACCTGGTGGGTGATGCCCAGGGTATACCAGAGGACGACGTCGGCGTCCGCGACGGGCCGGTCCGCGGCGGTCCAGGCCGGCAGGCCGCCACCCCGGACCCCCGGTTGCAGATAATCTCCACCGGCGTGCATCTCGGCGGGCTCGAACGGGGTGACCCAGAGGTGCCAGTCCACGAATCCGAGCTTGGCCCGGGACGGTGAGCCCGGGGCCGCTGCGGGGAAGGCATTTCCACCTGGCATCAGAGAGAATCCGGTCGGTTGCCCCAACGTGTTCGACCGGGTGCCGTTCACGACGCGCCAGGTGCGGCTCGCCGCAGCTCGCAGCGGTCGGCGCGCTGCGAGCTCGGTGGGAAGCACGCGCTCGCGCATCGCGTACCAGTGTCCGTCCGGGTTGGCCGGCCCGACCGGGTCCGCGTCCACGTCCACCTCCAGCACGCTGTTGCCTCCCGGCCCGTCCACGTCCAGATCGAGGCGGTAGCTGAAGAAGTGCTGATGGTTGGGACCGGTGATCCGGGGAGCGACGAGGGTCCGGTAGCGACGGGTCTCCGCGCGGAAGACCGTCGTGTCCCGGTCGATGTCCGTGTTGCCCGCGTTGATGATCCCGGTGAGCTGGACTTCCACGCGGAGCGACGCATCCTGACGGAAGATCCAGTTGAATACGTAGTCGTAGTTGTCGATCGCCGAGAGGAAAGAGACGACCAGCTCGCGAGAGCGCCGCGACTCCTCGGCGTGGCGCCAGAGCACGCCCCCGTCCCGCTCGTAGAAGGTCACGGCCCGCGGCACGGCGTAGGGCTGCCCCTCGTGATCGTGCAGGACCGCGGGGCGAAACACCGCGTTCGGGGGGGCGTCGGCGCCGGGCACGGCCGAGCGGATCCCGTGGGTCCCGAACCCGTAGTCGCCTTCGTCGATGGGATACCACACGGTCCACCTTGGATCCCCGTACGGCGTGAGGGTCTCGGATACCGAGGCGCGGTACAGGACGGGCCGGTCCTCCCCGTCGTCCGCGTACGTGACATCGAACAGCTCGAGGCCGCGCCGCGGATGCACGCCGTACCGGAAGCGCCAGTTCTGCCAGCGGACCTCGGATCCATCGATGGAGAAGCTGACCCCCAGCGGCTGCTGGATGTCCAGAGGTCGCAGGGCTTCCCGGCCACGGTCCTCCGCCCGGCGATCCGACGCCCGCCAGGGCGCGTCGCGGGTGTCGACCTCGACCACGTCTCCCCGGGTGAGGTTCACACGTGCGAAGACCGGTATGCCCATGGATTCCATCCGCTCGTCCATCATGAACGCCACGCCGGTGGCGAAGCGCTCGCCATCCACGATCTCGAGCCTGGTATCCTCGTCCACATTCGCCAGGACGTTGACGCGGGAGAGGTCACGGACCCCCAACCCGCGAACGGCGCGCTGCCAGTCCGGGTCGGCCTTCACCACTTCGTTCAAGCGCGAAATGACCAGACGGCGCACCGGTGGCTCGTCGTCCTCGTGATCGGACCAAGAGGTCACGTCCCCGCTCGTGAGCGCCACGACGGCCTCGCTGGCCACGTGGGTGGCCCAGTCGTAGACCATCGCGCGGGCGGAGCGCCGGAACGGCGCTCCGGACTCCAGGTCTTCGCGGACCTGTTGCTTGGACGGCTCGGCGAGGTCGATCAACGCGAAGCGGGCTTCAGGACCCAGCCGGCCGGCCACGCTCAGGATCTCCACCGCGCGTTCGAGCTCGCCCGCCGTGAGCGGGTCGAGGGGATGGCTGGGGTCCGCCGCCGCCGCCTCGACGGGTTCGGCTGGGGATGGAGGCTGCGCGCAGCCTCCGCTTCCGAGGCCAAGGAAGACCGTTAACGTGAGCTGGGGTCCGCATGGGACGGAGCGAGACATGAGCGGGTTCCTTTTTCTCGGTGTTCGACGGAATACCAGCGTGGCGAACGTGCGCCGGGAGAGAGCAACGCGCCACGCCGCGTTTCAGGGACGGGCCGCTCCCGCTGGCGCCGCGCCTGCCCCGGCGCCTGCCCCGGCGCCTGGTCAGCCGTCGAGAAACTCCGTCTCGTCCAGAATCATGAACTTGCCCTCCGATTCGGCGACGACCGTTCCGTCGGACACGCGGATTGCGCGCCCCTCCATGACCACGAGCTGGCCCCGGCGCTCCACCTCACGCCCTTCCAGCCGCAGGGGACTGCCGACGGCGCTAGCATGCTTGAACCGAATGTCGCATCGGGCCGTGTACGCCCTGGCCCCCTTCAGGTAGAGCCAGTTGGCCATCACGTCGTCCAGCGCGCTGAACAGGATGCCGCCATGGACCACGCCGGGGTATCCGACGTGATTCTCGTCCGGCGTGAACTCGGAAACACAGGCCCCGTCCTCGAGGCGGAACCCCAGCTTGAGGCCGATGGGATTCTCGGGACCGCACACGAAGCAGCGGTTGGCGGGTCGGGGCTTGGGCCGCTCAGACACTCCAGACACTCGATTCGGGTTGGAGGACGCACGGATGGGCGAGGTCGGGACGGTAGCCGTCGGAACGGCGTCGGCGACAGGGGGGTGATAGACTCGCCCCGCGCCCCCGGGCAGGCAAAGGGGCGCCGACTCATCCGCGGGAGAGCCATGAGGGTGGCTGCGAGGCACCCAGCGACGTGGGCCGCAATCGGGCTGGCGGCTGGCGCGTCCACCTCGAGCGGGCAGAGTGCCCGAGATCCGGTCGCGGTGGCGCTCGTCACGGAGCTCGGCCGGATCGAGATCGAAGTGCGCCTGGACGCGGCCCCGGTGACCGCCTCCAACTTCCTGCGCTATGTGGATGCCGGCCTCTACGACGACGGCACGTTCTATCGGTCAGTGAGGCTGGACAATCAGCCCGACGTCGGCGTGTCGATCGAGGTGGTCCAGGGCGGGATGAACCGGGCCCGTGGGGACGAGGCCTTGCCTCCGATCGGGCTCGAGGGCACGGAAACCACGGGGCTCAGCCATCTGGACGGCGTGATCTCGATGGCACGCGCAGGACCGCAGAGCGCCCGCGCCGAGTTCTTCATATGCATCGGCGATCAGCCCGAATTGGACGCCGGGGGTCGGCGGAACTCGGATGGGCTCGGATTCGCGGCGTTCGGCCGCGTGACCCGGGGCATGGACGTGGTGCGCGCCATCCAGGCCGGCTCGACCGACGGCCAACGACTCCGAAGGCCGGTCAGGATCCTGGAAGCTCGGCGACTGCCATGAGTGGTGGGCGATCGTCCGGAGACCCGGTCGCCGCCGGCTTCGGCAGGACGGCGTGCGTGGGGTGCGGTGCCCTCGTCCGTGACATCGACGGTCCCACGCATCGCTACATCGGGGCCTCGCCGGGTTGCTGGGCGGCCTTCGGCGACGTCCTCGCGATGGAGTTCGGCGACTTCCGCCACCCCGAGTGCCATCGGCTCACCATCGACACGTACGCGGTGCAGCATCCGGGGACGCCGTCCAGTCAGTCGATCCAGTCGGTCGGCGGTCACCTGATCAGCCTGCATCTGATGCTCGAGCGGGGGCTGGACGCCACGACTGCCACACGAGCCATCCGACGGGCCGTCACGCGCAGCTCACTTTTCTCCTGGCTTCCCCCGCCCGACTCGATGGGGGAGGTCACGGTTCTCGACGTCCGGGTAGCGACCGACTTGGAGGGGCACGAAGCCCAAGTGCGACGATGGGCGCGATCGGTGTGGAACGCGTGGTCCGAGCACCACGCCACGGTCCGGGCTTGGGCGGTGCTGCCTTGATCCGGCGGCGCTCGCCTCAGGGTCGCGGCGCGCCCTGCCGGGCCAGCTCTTCCTCGAAGGCGACCACTTCGTAGTCGTCCTCGAAGCCCACCCGCCCCGGGGCGGAGAGGTAGCCGCTCACGTCCACCGTCTCGGCGGCCAGCTCGCGGTCGAACGCCTCCAGGTCGCGGGCTGCGGCCTCGGCGGGGGTGTCTGCGCTCGAATAGACGGTCGGTCCGAGCGTCCGCTGGTCGAGCTTGAGCTTCTTGCGTGTGGCCTCACTCGCGACGAACTGGCGGCGGATGGTCGGGAACCGGAACCCGAGCGTCCCGTCCGTCAGGGAGAGAACGTCCGCATCGAACTCCGCGGCCAACTGATGAAGCGCCCGCTCGACTTCCGCCGGGTCGATCGTCTGGTCCCGGAGCTTCGTGCGCACGTGCTTCAACGCGGCCTCCAGGGTCACGGAGTCTCCCTCGGTCAACGCCTCGGCGTAGACCAGGCTGAGCACCGCTCGCCGCACGTTGCGTTCGAGTCGCTCCCGGTTCTCGCGCCGGACCCTCACCCGCCGCACGACCGGAATTCCGAGGAAGAGGACGCTGAAGATGAGCGGTACCAGGACCAAACCGATCAATGCGGACATGCCCGCGATGCCAAGCGGAGGAAAGATGAACCAGGGCGCCGTCGCGCCGGCCAGCAGATTGAAGCCCGCCATGGACGCGATCACCGTGTCCGTCTTGCGGTCGTTGCCCGTGAGCTCCAGCGGATACTCCATGCGTAGCCAGGCTGGATCCGGCTCCCGGGCAGTCACGCGGCCGTGGGCGCTCACCATCATCTCGGGGAACGCGTAGACGAGTTCCCCGTCGGGCGTGACCGTGGGCTCTCCGGCGTAGGAGCCGATCAAGCGACCCATCTCCTCTTCCGCCTCGGGGAGGGGCAGCGCCGTGTGCTGTACCAGCTCGGCCGCCGTGAGCACTCCGCCCCTTGCCCGGATGAGCTTCAGCGTGCTCCGGTCGAGCTGCTGCCGCGTCGGCTCGGGCCGGTCGGGCCCGAAGACGAACGCAAACACCTTCTTGTAGAAGGGCGGGCGCTCCTCGGGGGGAAGCGTCCGCTCCCAGCGCCGCCCGTAGTTGGGGCGGCCCAGGCGCCAGCGGGGAGTCCAGATGTAGTACCAGAGCCAGAAGTTGCCACCGGGAACCCGTCCGAACCCGCCGCCCCGGCCGCCCTTTCCCCAACCGCCACCACGGCGGCCGTCGCCGCGGGAAAGCATCGCGACCAGGGCGGCGATCACCAGCGCCACGAACAGGACGAAGTAGACCACGAACGTGACCGTGATCCACACCTTGAACGCCTTGGAGAGAAAGCGGCCGATCGCCCTTCCGATGCGGCGGACCAGCGGCACCGCATCCCGGCGGATGAGCGACGGGTCGAAGCGGTACACGAGCTCCCCTGAATCGGACACTTCGAGATGTCCGCGGCGCGACTCGAGCAGCTCCCGGAGCGTGCCCTCCACGGTGTCGCGGTCCAGTCCGGCGGCCGACACGACGTCCCCGATGGTCCCACTGCCCCCGAGCGACCGGAGTGCTCGTAGGACGTCGGGTCTAGCTTGGACGAGTGCCGTGCCGGTCAAGAATCGCGTTTCCGCAGGTGGGGTCGATACGGTCCCGGCGGGACCGGGGCCGAGCCGCTCCTTGGAGCGGGTCCCTGGTCTACCCTACGCGGCCCGACGTCGGTTCCCTGCGAGGCGTGCCGGGCAAGCCCGGTAGGTACGCCGATCCGCTACCCCGCCCGCTCGGACCCAGCCAGGAGCTTGACCTGCCCCCCGATGAGCGCGCCGGCGACCAGATTCCCAATGAGCACCGCCCAGACGCCCGGAAGCTCCTGCACGACCCCGGCGCTCGCGATCGCGATGCTGCCGTAGAACACGACCGAGCAGCCGATCAGTCCGAAGAGCGCTCCCGTCGCCGCGTTGAGCGGCCACTCCATGACGTCGAACAGTGCCACGGCGGCTGCGCCGAGCGCGGCGAACGCCGCCAGGTGTAGCAGCGTGAAGGCCAGCACCTTGAGCCCCGCGGAGCTCCATGTAAGGAGCTGTGAGACGACCGGAAGGTCGATGGATGACCCGGCGGGCCCGAGGAAGGTGGTCCCGAGCGCCAGCGGCGTGGAGAGCGGGGCCAGGCGAATGAGATCGGCGACGAGAAAGAAGACGGCGATGGCGATTCCGCCGGTGACCCCGGCGTACGCACCCTGACAGAGACGGCTCCCGAGTCGCATGTCGGCGGCTCCGTGTTTGGCTGATCCTCTCCACCCCGCCGCGCCCCAATGAGAATCGGCTGCGACGGGCCTCCTGTCAAAGAACACGAGAACGCCGTGCCGACCGGCTCATTCACGTGCCTTACCCGGCGTGGCCCCGCCAACGCCGACGCACCCGGCCGGCGTGGGGTTGATGCCGGACCCGCCAGCGGGGCAGCTTGTCCCCGGACCCGCCGGTCGCGCATCCCCCTGCCACGAGAGGCCCGGTGTCGGAGACGCCACTCGACCGATCGCTCACACGTTGACCGACGCCGCCAAGGGGTCGACCTATCCGGTTCCGGCCCGGCGCTGCCGCGTGGAGGAGACCGTCCGACGCAGCCGGTTCATCACCACGCTGTCACGGGCGGAGACCGCGGAGGCAGCCGGTGAGGTGATCGCTTCGATCCGTCGCGAGTTCCCGGACGCCACCCACAATTGCTGGGCATTCGTGGCGGGGTCACCGGGGGATACCGCCCATATCGGCTCCTCCGACGACGGCGAGCCCGGCGGCTCGGCCGGCCGCCCCATGCTGAACGTGCTGCTCCACTCCGGTGTCGGGGAGGTCGCCGCCGTCGTCACCCGGTATTTCGGAGGCACCAAGCTCGGGATCGGGGGACTCATGCGCGCTTACGCCGGGGGGGTGAAGTCGGCGCTCGAGGATTTGCCCACGGAGCTCAGGGTAGTCCGGGCGCCGTGCGTCGTCGTCGCTGCCTACGGCGAGATATCGGCACTCCAGCGCATCTTCGCGGACCTGGACGTCGTCGTGGCGGACGAGACCTACGCGGCGACCGTTCGCTACGAGCTGGCCGTACCCGAGCACGCGCTGGAACGGCTCGAGCGGGCCGTGGCCGACGCGACGCGCGGGAGCGCGACCTTCACACGTTCCTAGCCCATCGACCCTCCGCATCCCCCGATTTGCCCAAAACCGGCGCGGGACCTTCATTACCGGTCTCGACGCCGCCCCACACCATCGATTCGGAGGACCCCGTGACCACGCGCTCTGTCGTTCGGCCCCACCGCTGGGTGGGATGGACCACCCTGGCATTCGGGATGCTGGCCCTCTCGGCACCGGCCGCCACGCCCGCCCAAGCCCAGACCCAGCGCCCCGAGGGATGGGTCGGTGGACCCGGGTCCGCCAATTATCGGCTCGCCGCCCGGTTCGCGCCCTACAAGATCCGGGACCTGATCCACAGCACGGCGGTCCAGCCGCAGTGGATCAACGACGGCGACCGCTTCTGGTACGAGTGGGAGACGTCCGCGGGCAGCACGTACTACCTCGTGGACCCGGCTCGCGGGACCAAGCGTCAGCTCTTCGACAACGACCGCATCGCGGCGGAGCTCACGCGCATCACCCGCGACCCCTGGGACGCGCAACACCTGCCGATCCGCAACATCCGCTTCATCGACGACAACACGCTCGAGTTCGAGGTCGAGACCTCCATGGACGAAGAGGTCGAGGAGCAGGTGGACGAGGAGCAGGACGAAGAGCAGGAGCAGCGCACGCGCCGGCCGAGCACCCGGAAGCAGGTCTACTACTTCCGCTACGACGTCAACACGCAGACGCTCACACGCCTGGAGGACTACGAGGCGCCGGATCGGCACCCGAGCTGGGCCGGCGTTTCGCCGGACACGTCCTGGGTGGTGTTCAGCCGCGAATTCAACCTCTGGATGATGAGCTACGCGGAGTACGAGAAGATCCTCGATGCCCGTAGGGGGAAGACCGGGGACGAGGCGGAGGAGGCCGAGGAGGAGGTCGAAGTCGAGGAGATCCAGCTCACGACAGACGGCGAGAGGCACTACGCCTACGGGAACGAGGGTCGAGGCGACAACGACGACGAGACTCAGGAGGAGCACCAGAAGCGCCAGAACGCCGGCATCCTCTGGTCGCACGACTCACGCTACTTCGCCCTGGACCGGCGGGACCGCCGCGAGGTGGGAGACCTATGGGTCATCCACATGACCGGAAACGACCGTCCGCAGCTCGAGACGTACAAGTACGACCTGCCGGGCGAGCAGAAGGTGTCACAGACCGAAATGCTGGTCTTCGAAATGGAGTCGCGCTCGATGACGACGATCGACGACTCGCCCTGGAAGGACCAACGCATGGGGCTCTTTTCGGATCCGACTGGCGGGGGGCAGTTCTTCGGGTTCGGCGGTGGTGGCGGCGGGGGTGGCGCGCTCGAGCCGCCCATTCGCAAGTGGCTCTCGGACAGTCCCGACGAGCTCTACTTCTGGCGGCGCAGCCGCGACCAGCACCGCGTGGACGTCATGGTCTACAACCCGTCGACTGGCGCGGCGCGGCCGGTGATCGAAGAGCGGCTCAACACCTATGTGGAGCACCAGAGCCCGCATCGGCTTTCCGGTGGGGACCTCGTCTGGTGGTCGGAGCAGGACGGCTGGGCCCACCTCTACCGTTACGCCCCCGATGGGTCGCTCCGAGCCCGTCTCACCGAGGGCGCGTGGCACGTGGACGCCATCCTGGGCGTGGACGAGACCGCCGGGTTCGTCTACTTCCGCGCCAATGGCCGCGAGCAGGGTGAGGATCCGTACTACATGCACACCTACCGGGTCGGCCTCAATGGCGGCGCGCCCCAGCTCCTTGAGCCGGGGAACTTCGACTTCCGGGCGTCGATGTCGGAGAGCAACCGGTACTTCGTGAGCAACTATTCGCGGGTGAACACCGTGCCGGCGTCCGCCCTGCACGCCGCCTCGGGTCGGAAGATCATGGACCTGGAGGAGGCCGACCTCTCGCAGCTCACGGCAGCCGGCTACCAGTTCCCCGAGCCCTACCAGGTGAAAGCCGCCGACGGGGTCACCGACATCTACGGCGTCATGTACAAGCCGTACGACTTCGATCCGGAGAAGGTGTATCCGATCGTCACCTACGTGTATCCGGGCCCGCAGACCGAATCGGTGGCCAAGGCGTTCTCGGCCGCCCCCATGGAGCAGGCTCTGGCCCAGTTCGGGTTCATCGTGGTGACGATCGGCAACCGCGGCGGCCATCCGGATCGCTCCAAGTGGTACCACAACTACGGGTACGGCGACCTGCGGGACTATGGTCTGGCGGACAAGAAGACGGGGCTCGAGCAGCTAGCGGATCGGCACGACTTCATCGACATCGAGCGCGTGGGCATCTACGGACACTCGGGCGGCGGGTTCATGTCGACGGCCGCCATGCTGGTCTATCCCGACTTCTTCAAGGTGGCCGTGTCCTCGTCTGGGAACCACAACAACGACGTCTACAACCAGAACTGGTCGGAGAAGCACGACGGGGTGAAAGAGGTGGTCGATGACGAAGGGAACGTGACCTTCGAGTACGACATCGAGCCCAACTCGGACCTGGCGGCCAACCTGAAGGGCCACCTGATGCTCACGACCGGGGACATCGACAACAACGTGCACCACGCGAGCACCCACCGCATGGCGCAGGCGCTGATCCGCGCCAACAAGCGCTTCGACTACTTCGTGTTCCCGGGTCAGCGCCACGGCTACGGAAACATGAGCGACTACTGGTTCTGGCTCCGTTCGGAGTACTTCGTGAACCATCTGCTCGGGGACGAGCAGTGGACGGCCGACATCATCCAGCTCCAGATGGAGCAGGAGAAGTCGGGGGGTCCGGGCGTGAGGCGGACGACCGTCACGGATGACGAGGAGACCACCACGAACAACGGCAACGGGCGGCGGAGGGGCGGAGGCCGCTAGCCAGCTCGGGTCGGGGCGCCGCGCGGTTCGCCGCGCGGCGCCCGGAGGCCGGAGGCCGGCATGGGTCGACGCCTGGGGCGCGGTGTGGTGCCGTCGTCAGGCTGGGGGATCACGGCTCGCGGCTGACCGACGAAGACGGCGAGTTCACGTTCGCGGACGTCCCGGCCGGACAGTACCAGCTCCGCGTAGATGCCTTCGGATACGCCGACGTGGACGTGAGCCCCTGCGGTCAGCCTCCGTCCAGGTTTCCGCGCATGATGGCTCCGGCCGCCCGGGCCAGCGCGTCGGCGGACGACTCCAGGGCGCGGGCCGCGCCCTCCTGGTCTTCACGCGACCGGTTCTGGTTGAACTTGAACTTGCCCTCGATCCGGTCGATGGGGATCTCGAACCCGACGATCGCCTGGAGCTCGCTGCCCATGACGGACTCCATGAGGCTCCGGTCCCAGACGTTCCCCACGGCGGGCTCGTGCGTGTCGAGGAGCGCCTCGACCATGGGCCGAAGCTCGACAGGATCGTGGACGAGCCGCGGCGTCCCGTAGGCGTGCACCACCGCGTAGTTCCAGGTGGGCACCGTTTCCTGCTCCCGATACCAGGCCGGACTGACGTATGCGTGCGGCCCCTGGAAGATCGCGAGCACGGTCGTATCGTCGGACCACGCCTTCCAGTGAGGGTTTGCGCGGGCCATGTGGGCGATCAGGGTACCGTTGGGCCCCCGTGCGGGATCGACCATGAACGGCAGATGAGTGGCGAGCGGCCGCTCTCCGTCCTGGCTCACCAGGACACCGAAGCTGTACTCGCGGATGAGCGCGTGCAGGGTGGGGAGGTCCTCGACCCGGAACGAGCGCGGGGTATACATCAGGCCTCCGGGCGCCGGCGTCGGCGCGGTGCGCGGCCCGTGGGATCCTCCAGCGCCACCGGGGTCAGCCCCGCACCAGCTTCTTGTACTTGATCCGGTGGGGCTGGTCGGCGTCGGCCCCCAGCCGGCTCCGGCGGTCCCGCTCGTACTCCTGGTAGTTCCCCTCGAACCAGCGTACCTCGCTGTCGCCCTCGAACGCCAGAATGTGCGTTGCGATCCGATCGAGGAACCAGCGGTCGTGGGAGATCACTACGACGCAGCCGACGAATCTCAGGAGCGCGTCTTCCAGCGCCCGCAGGGTGTCCACGTCCAGGTCGTTGGTGGGCTCGTCCAGGAGGATGAGATTGCCCCCTTCCTTGAGCAGCTTGGCCAGGTGCAGCCGATTGCGCTCACCACCCGAGAGCGTCCCGACCTTTTTCTGTTGCTCCGAACCGCGGAAGTTGAACCAGGACAAGTACTGACGTGCATTGACCTCACGTTTTCCGAAATACAGGACATCGGCTCCGCCCGACACTTCCTCGAACACGGTCTTGTCCGCGTCGAGGGCGTCCCGATCCTGGTCCACGTAGGCGAGCTGCACGGTCGAACCGACCGCGAGCGTGCCGGAGTCCGGTGCCTCCTGGCCCGTGATCATGCGGAACAGCGTGGTCTTGCCGGCGCCGTTGGGTCCGATCACGCCCACGATCGCACCCGGGGGCAGGTGGAACGAGAAGTCCTGAACGAGCAGCCGGTCGCCGAATCCCTTGGACACGTGCTCGGCGATGACGACGTCCTTCCCCAGGCGGGGCCCGTCGGGGATGGCGATTTCGTTGGCGCGGACCTGCTCCGTCTGGCCCTCCGCCAGGAGGTCCTCGTAGCGGCTGATGCGCGCCTTGCCCTTGGCGTGTCGGGCCTTGGGGCTCATTCGCACCCACTCGAGCTCGCGCGCCAGCGTGCGCGCACGGGCCGAGTTCTCCTTCTCCTCCTGTGAAAGCCGCGCCTCCTTCTGTTCCAGCCAGGAGGAGTAGTTGCCCTCCCAGGGGATTCCGGCGCCCCGGTCCAGCTCGAGGATCCACTTGGCCACCTCGTCCAGGAAGTAACGGTCGTGGGTCACGGCCACCACGGTTCCCGGGAACTCGCCCAGATGGCGCTGCAACCACGCCACCGACTCGGCGTCCAGGTGGTTGGTGGGCTCGTCCAGCAGGAGCAGATCGGGCTCCTCCAGGAGCACTCGACACAGCGCCACCCGCCGCCGCTCCCCGCCGGAGAGCGTGGTCACGTCTTGGTCGGCGGGGGGCAGCCGGAGCGCGTCCATGGCGATCTCGAGCTTGCGGTCGAGCTCCCACGCCCCCGACGCGTCGATCCGCTCCTGGAGCTTGGCCTGCTCCTCGATGAGCGCGTTCATCTCGTCGTCCGAGGACACCTCGGCGAACTTCAGATTCACCTCGTCGTACCGTCGGAGCAGGTCCCGGGTCTCCTGTACGGCGAGCTCCACGTTCCCCTGCACGTCGAGCTCCGGGTCGAGCTGCGGTTCCTGGGCCAGATAGCCGACCTTGGTGCCCTTGGCCGCCCAGGCCTCGCCCTGATAGTCGTCGTCGACCCCTGCCATGATCCGGAGCAGCGAGCTCTTCCCGGATCCGTTGGCCCCGACCACGCCGATCTTGGCGCCGGGGTAGAACGAGAGCCAGATGCCCTTCAGGATCTCCCGCTTGGGCGGGACGATCTTCCGAAGGTCCTTCATCACGTAGATGAACTTGGTGGGGTCGAGCATGTTTAGGCGCTAGCGGGT
This sequence comes from Gemmatimonadota bacterium, assembly GCA_024638305.1. Taxonomy (GTDB): domain Bacteria; phylum Gemmatimonadota; class Gemmatimonadetes; order Longimicrobiales; family Gaopeijiaceae; genus JAHEKN01. The sequence continues at coordinate 13,988 of JAHEKN010000069.1, forward strand.
TCGGGTCGGCATGGTCTTACGCGGAGGGCCGATTCAGCCCGGGAGCGCCACGGCCTCGGGGCCGAACTCCTCGCCGGGATTGATGAAGCGGTTGGCCTCCATCGCGTACTGGCGGTCGTGGAGCTCGCGGTAACGTCCCTCCAGCGCGAGCAGCTCGGCATGCGACCCGCGCTCGACGATCTGGCCGTCCTCTACCACCAGGATCTGGTCCGCCCCGCGGATCGTCGATAGGCGGTGAGCGATCACGAACGTGGTGCGTCCCTCCATGAGGAAGCGCAGCCCCTCCTGGATCAATGCCTCGCTCTCGCTGTCCAGGCTGGAGGTCGCCTCGTCCATCACCAGAATCCGCGGATCGGCCAGGATGGCCCGGGCGATGGCGATCCGCTGGCGCTGCCCTCCGGAGAGCTTCACGCCGCGTTCACCGATGACCGTATCGTAGCCGCCCGGGAACTGGCTCACGAACTCGTGGCAGTGGGCGATCTCGGCGGCCCGCTGAACCTCCTCGGGGGTCGCGTCGCGGCGGCCGTAGCGA
>JAHEKN010000069.1:14529-17765 GCA_024638305.1 Gemmatimonadota bacterium
GGACAGGTCGCGGCCGTCCACGCGGATCGCGCCCGACCCCGGCTTCATGAAAGAGAGCACGAGCCCCACGAGCGTGCTCTTGCCGGACCCGCTCGATCCCACCAGGGCGGTGGTGGTGCCCGCCGGAGCCTCGAACGATACGCCGCGGAGTACAGGAACGCCCTCGTCGTACTCGAAGTGAACGTCCTCGAACGTCACGCGGCCCTCGATCGCCTTCACGGGCTCGAGCCCCGCGTCCTCGTCTTCTTCGGTCGCCATGCTGCGGATGTCGCGGATGCGGTCCAGACCGGCGAAGGCCTCGCTGATCTGCGTGCCGATGTTGGCCATCTGCACGAGCGGGTTGATCATGAGGCCGGTGAAGAACAGGTACATGACGAAGTCGCCCAAGGTCATGGTCCCGTCCAGGATGGCCTGTCCGCCCATCAGGATCATCCCGACTCCGACCAGGCCGGTCACCACCGCCGAGAACGACGTCACACCCGACACGGCGGTGACCGCGGTGGCCACGTTGCGGAAGAGCCGGTGCGCGCCCTTGGCAAAGATGAGGTCCTCGCGCCGCTCGGACGTGAACGCCTTCACGATCCGCACGCCTCCAAGGGTCTCGCCCAGCCGCCCCGTCACCTCGGCGTTGATCTTCCCCCGCTCACGGAACAGCGGCCGGAGCCTGGCGAACGCGAACGCCATTGCGCCGCCGAAGCCACCTAGGATGAGCAGCGTGTATACGGTGAGCTGCCAGTTCAGGTAGAGCAGGACCCCGAGTGCCACCACGGCAGTGAAGACGCCGCCCACGAGTTGCACGAGGCCGGTGCCCACCAGGTTCCGGATCCCTTCGGCGTCCGTCATGATGCGCGAGATGAGGACGCCGCTCTTGGTGTCGTCGAAGAATCGGATCGGTAGCCGGGTCACGTGGGCCTCGACCGACTTTCGCATCTCGGTGATGGCACGCTGGGCGGTGACGCCCAGGATCTGCGACAAGGCGAAAGAGCAGCTCGCTTGCACCAGGGCCGCAGCGCCCACGGCCGCCGCCAGCCAGGGCAGCAGCTCGCCCTGTCCGTTGGCGATCACGTTGTCGATGAGGACCTTGGACGACGCGGGCGCCACGAACCCAGCCATGCGACCGATCACCATGACGACGAGACCGAACGCGACGCGACGGCGATACGTCCAGACGATTTCGCGTGCCTCGCGCCAGACGACCGAGAGGTCGGGCTTCTTCTTGTCCTGCCGTTCCTTCATCGCGCTCGAGCGTTCGGGGAGCGTGAAAACTACGGAAACTGCCGGTGACCGCGAACTCGATGGACCGGTCCGCCGCGGGGCCGGAGAACGCGTGCGCCCGCGCCGGAGCGGCCGCGCCCGGTGGACTCCTCCCGGATTCGGGGGGTGCCGCAACTGACGGACGTGTCCTACCTTGCTCGCCTTTCGGCCAGGGACCGAGTTGGAGGGGCACATCGGCACCAAGCTGTTCACAACCGTTGCGGTCATGGCGGCCGCGGCATGCACCGGCGGCCAGAGCCCGCAGGGTTCAAGCCGGTCGGCAGAGGCCGGGACCACTGCGGAATGGGAACCCGAGACGGCGGCGGTGCTGTTCACCGCCACGGCCGACGGCCGCCGCGAGGTGTTTCTGATCGAGGGGCCCGACCGAGGGCCGCGCTTGCTCTCCGTGGAGCCCGGTCCCCAGAACTTCGGTCGTTGGTCCCCGGACGGGTCCCGGGTCGCGTACCAGTCCTGGGCCGACGGCGCCTCCGAGATCTTCGTGACCGCCGTCGACCCATGGGACCCGGTCAACCTCACGCGGCATGCCGATCACGATGTCCTCCCGATCTGGTCGCCGGATGGGGACCGCATCGCGTTCATGTCGACTCGTGGCTTCGAGTTGGGAGGCGAACGGGGGCCGTTCCCGGGCCACCTCTATTCCGCTCGGTTCGACGGATCGGACCTGCGCCAACTCACCCGCGACCCCCTGACGTCCTCGCTCGGTCCCCAGGACTGGTCACCCGACGGGGCCAGGCTCCTCCTGAGTCGGGAGGCGGACGGCTCGCTCGAGCTGTTCGAGCTCGACCTGACGTCGGGGGTCGAGACGCGCCTGACCCGGACCAGCGTGGCGGAGTACGGGGCCGCCTATTCTCCCGACGGGACGCAGATCGCGTTTCACGGAGAGGCCGATGGCGCGTCGCAGATCGAGGTGATGGATCGGGATGGGACCGCGCGGCGAGCTCTGACGTCCGGCCCCGGACTCCGCTACGGTCCCCGCTGGTCTCCCGACGGTGCCTGGCTCGTCTATGCGGTCGAAGGGAGCGCGCCCGAGGACTACGACGTCCGCGCGATCCACGTGGCCGACGGGCGCGACCTGGCCGTCGTGGCGACCCCGCGGGATGAACGGGAGGCGAGTTGGCGGCCATGGTGAAGGGGCCGGGGGCGCGATGAGCTGGTGGCTTTGGACCCTCGCGATCCTAGGGCTGGTCGTGACGTCGTTCGTGTATCTGATGTGTGTGCTCGCCTGGGGCGATCGACGCACCAACGGGCTGGGCTACTACGGCCTCCCAGCCGCTGAGAGGGTGCGGTTCCGGCGGACCCTGCGCGTCCACGCCCTGCTCCTGTTTCCGTTGATCCGATTGCTCGGGTTGTTCACCCGGCTCCGCTTCGAGAACGCCACGTTCGTGGTCGAGGGAGTCGCGGGCCCCAAGGGTACGTGCACTCCGGAGAGCTTCGCGCGCGCCCTCCGGTACGAGGCGCGTTCCGAGGACGTGTTCGTGGTGACGCAGATGAAGTGCGGCACCACCTGGATGCAGCACGTGGTGTACGAGGTGCTGCATCGCGGAGCCGGAGATCTGGCCGAGACGGGCACGGCGCTCTATGCGCTCTGCCCCTGGCTCGAGGCGGTCAAGTCCGTGCCGGTCGACGAGGCTCCGCTGATCGGCAGCGAGCGCCCCAGCCGGGTGATCAAGACGCACCTGCCGGCGCACGCGTGTCCGCGCGGCGACAGGGCGCGATTCGTCTACGTGGCCCGCCATCCGGTTTCGTGCTTCGCCAGCTGCGTGGATTTCATCGCGACCAACGCCGGGGCCATGGCGCCGTCTCTCGACGCTCTGGAGGAGTGGTTCGCGGGCGAGGACACGATGTGGTGGGGGACGTGGCCGGCTCACGTGACGGGCTGGTGGGAGCGGGCGGAGACCCACGCCGGGGTACTGTTCGTCACGTTCTAGGAGATGAAGCGCGACCTGCGGTCCGTGGTGTCC
>JAHEKN010000070.1 GCA_024638305.1 Gemmatimonadota bacterium
GCCGTAGAGCTTGCCGTAGCCGTTCACGGTGGGGTCGCGCCGGTCGGTGCCCGAGAGGTCGTGCATGTAGAACTGTGGGCTAGACCAGTCGCGCACGGTTGCCACGACGTTGCGCTCGATTCCGGAGGGGCGCTCCGGCGTCTGCGCGGGCAGCTCGCCCGCCGCGATCCGGTCGGTCCACTCGGCCATGTACTTGATCGGGAGATCGTTCAGCCTCCCCGCCAGGCCCAGCATGTTGCCGCCCGCCTGGCCGGACGAAATCCGTCGGCGCCAAGCCTCCTCCGACGACTCGATGTGAGCCAGCGCGTCGGGAATCGTCCGGGTCGCCTCCTGCCCCATCTGGTGACAGCCGACGCACCCCATGTTCTTGACCCACGTGAGGTAGAAGTTGAGCCCGCCGTCGAGGCCGGCGACCTCCTCCTCGGTCGGGAGCCCCATCATCGCGTACCAGTACGCGGCCGGGTACACGCGAGCGGCGGCGGCGGGGTCGGGCGCGACCGTCGCACTCAGATCGACCACGTCCCCCGGATTGGCGGCCACCTTCTCGGAGTCGACGAGGCCGTAGCCGCGCACCCAGACCTCGTAGCCGGCGTCGGGGAGATCGGGCACCAGGTACCGGCCTTGGTCGTCGGTAACCACGATACGAGCGAACCGGGTGCCGAGGTCGGCGGTCTCGGCGATGACCCAGACGCCCGCCTCGGGCCCGTCCGCGCTGGTCACGATCCCGGCGATGTCGTCGGCGTCGAGCTCGATCCCACCCGGGGCGTCTCCGGGTTGGCAGCTCGTGAGCGTGCAGGCGGCCACGGCCGAGGCCAACGCGGCGCAAATGGGGATTCTCATGACCAGGCTCCGCTCCAAGGCGTCGAGTTCGGTGTCCGTGGTGTGGGCGGCGGCACGCTGGGGTCGATCCAGGCCCATATCAATAACGTCCGAGGGCGCGCTCCGCCTCACCCACGGAGCGGGCTCAGGTAGCGAGCTCCAAGGGCTGGAACGTGACGAGCTTGTCGATGATGCGGGCCAGCTTCGGCTGACCGTCCAGGAATTCGGCCAAGCGTCTGTCGGTCGCGTACTGGGGGGCGATCGCTTTCAACGCTTTCACCCTTTCTTCCGGATTCTCGATGCTCGCGAAGTCCGTGGGCGAGCTGGTGAGATGTTGGGCGAGTTCGGGCCATACCTCCTGCAGCACCGCCCACTTGCCGAGCAGCGTAGCGACCCTCTCTCCGTCGCGGTCCAGCATCCGCCGCTCGTGCGCAATGAACAGGAGCAGCCGCAGACGGTTCTTGAAGCGCTTCAGGTGGCGCGGGATGGGGGGCAAATGCTCGCGGGCGGGCTCGAACGCGCGCTTGAGCAGGACCGACTCATCGGCCAGCCGGCGTAGCTCGAGCTGGTAGATGAGCGCCGTCGAGATCTCGTCGTCGCCACTCTCCTCTCGCGCCAGGTCGAGGGACTCACTTCCCTCCAGCTCCTCGGTTCTCCGCCGCGCGTCGCGCCAGGACCGCCATCGGCGCCGGCTCTCGCCCCAACCGAGCAGAATTGCCGGGAGGACGACCAGCGCGCCGTAGATGCTCGCCACGTGGGACCAAGACCGAACGGACGGCGGCAGCCCGATGCTCTCGCCGAAGGACACGAGGAAGATGCCCATCAGCAGCCAGAGCCCCGATGCCAAGGCGAAGCTCCCCGCCCACGCGGCCTGGGGCAGCTCCCTTCGCCTGCCGCGCCGCTCGCGCACCGCGGCGAGCACAGTGCCGCCGAGCAGCAGGGCCGGAAGCGACAGGACCCAGAACAGCAGCACGATCGGCCGGGTGCCGATGCCGTGGGGATCCCAGCGTCGAATCCCCTCGCGCACCGGCCTGCTGATCGCCGTCGCCGAGTCCCAGCCGAAATCGAAGAGCCGGGTGGCCGTTTCCCGAAGCAACGCCCGCGCCGAGGGTCGGATGGCCACTCCTCGGTCGTCCGCCTCGGTCGGGGCGACCGCGGACCGGGCGGTTAGCATCTCCCTGGCTCGGCGCTGCGGCTCGGGGAGATCGAACTGGAGCTGGATCATCTTCTGCAGGTAGTAGCGCCCATATGCCAGTGCACCGGCTTCGGTGGCTCCGCCGATGCTGGCCGGGTTGTACTGCTTGGCCAGCTCCCCGTATTTCATCTGAACGTTCGCGGCCACCGCCGGCATGTCCGCCATGACGATGGTGACCACGTTGGGGTGGTTGAGGAGCTGGTTGGTGGCCTCGAGCAGATCCACGCCGCGAGGTGGGCGGCAGCGCTCGAGATCATCGACGAAGATGACGAAACGACGATCGCCGCCCCGGCACGCCTCGCCGATCAGTTTTCCGAGCTGCTCTCGCACCCTCTTCAGCGATCCTCGCTCCGCCGCGCGCGTCGGATCGGTTACGAACATCGCAACCGCCCGCGTGGCTCCGAACACCAGGTCGCGCAGCTTGACGAGTAGCATCCCGAACGTCACCCAGATGCCGCCCCCGACCGCCGCGGATTCCACCATGTCTGGAGGCAGGAACAGGGCGACGCTGCCGCTGAGATCCCGGGCCCGCTGGCCGAGCCAACTCCAGTACCCGACGGTTCCCGACACCTGCTCGCTCGTCGTCAAGCCGTAGCCGGTCTGGTACGCGATCCAGAGCAGCCCCATCGACAGGGCCGCCACGCCAAGCCCGAGCGCCAAGAAGCGGAACACCCTCCGTCGCAAGCGGTCGGGCCGGGGAACGAGCTGGATGGGCAGCGGGTCGAGCGCCCGTTGCCACCACCTCCGATTCTCGTCCGCCGCCTGGGCCACCGCGGCGACGTAGCCCGGCGCGAGGTGGTTCGCTTCATCGTGCAGCCAGGCGTTGAACCAGCACACCACGTGGGGCGGCCGGCCACCGAGTCGATACCCCTCCAGCAGGACGCGCACCAGGTTGGCGAGGGACGTCTTGCCCACGCCCCAACGGGCATTGATCGCAAGCGTGAGCGGGGTATCGGTCTCGTCCTCGTTGATCAAGCCGAACAGCGCGCGAGCGTACTCGCCGTAGTTGAACTTGTCCTGCTCCAATCGCGTGATCGGAGCGTCGGAGTCCATCGCGATCGACACCGGCTTCGCGGCCGCCGGATCGCGGCTTTCTTCCAGTAGCACTCGTGTCGGGTTGAACCCCGCCTCGTGGAGCGCCTCGATCACGGTGCAGCGACGTATCGCCATTGCGCCCAGTAGCAATTCCTGAGTGCGGATGGCGGGGGGCGCCTGTTCGTCAGGCTTTCTCAGCTCGAGAGCAAGGTCGCCCGCCGCGAGTAGCGCTTCCGCGGCATGGCTCGACAGTGGCGGCGTCCCGGGCAATTCCGGGACGTCGGCCTCGACGGGGAATCTCAGGTCCGTCGCGCCAGCCAGAATCTCGTAGAGGCGCTCCGCCCCGATGCCCGCCGCCCCCAGTGCTCTTCCGGCCTGGCCATCCGGTTGGTCGTGCAGGCCGGCCAGAAGGTGCTCCATGTGGAGCTTGTCCAATCCGTGCGCGACCCTCATTCCCTCGGCCCTGGCCAGGGCGGCGACAGATGAAGGGCTGAGCCGGCCGAAGATCTCGTCGAGGCGATCCTGCCGCTCGGTGTCCTCTGGCGGATGGGAGGATGCCACCTTCTCGGACATGTGATCTTCCCCGTGCCACGGTGTACAGCCCGAAGCTGCCACCGGCTCGGGTCGGCGTCCAGCGGATTCCGGCGGGAGGCTTCGGAATGCTGAGCCCTCCAAGGGCTCGCATCGACCCAGGGAAGACCCGAGCCGGCAAACCGCGGCTCCGGGGGGTTTCCCTACTCCGAGTGGGTGAGCGCCACCATGGGATCGACCCGCGCCGCTCGCGTCGCTGGCAGTGCGGCCGCCAACACGCTGGCCGACGCGACGACGGCTGTGAGCGCGGCGAAGGTGAGCGGATCGAACGGGCTGATGCCGTAGAGCATGCCCCGCAGGAGGCGCGTGACGAGCACCGATCCGCCCAGCCCGATCAGGATTCCGGTGCCCGCGAGCACGGCCACGCGACCGAGCACGAGCCCGACGATCGACGCCGTCCGCCCACCGAGCGCGCGCCGAATGCCCAGCTCGCTCACCCTCTGTTGGACGGAGAACGACACCAGTCCGTAGACGCCGATCGCGGCCAGCAGGAGCGCGAGCCCGGCGAACGCCGTGAGCACCACCGTGCTGAACCGACGCTGGCGGAGCCATTCGTCGAGAAGCTCGGTCATCGGGCGGTTGGCCCAGATGGCCTGGCCGGGGTCGACGCTCCAGAGCGCATCGCGAACGCTCGCGCTCAGGGAACCGGGCGCGACGCCGGCCTTCACCACGAACACCAGGCCGTTCGACGGCACCTGCGCCAAGGGCACGTAGATCTCGGGTGCCGGCTCGGACTCGTACCCGTGGCGTCGAACGTCCGAGAGCACGCCCACGATCTCCCGGCTGAGCTGGCCATCGCGTTCGAGCGTCACTCGTGCGCCCACGGGGGAGCGATCCGCGAAGTGCCTCCGCGCGAACGCCCGGTTGACCAACGCGACCGGCGCCGTCTCCCCTCTATCACTCGCGGCGACCGTTCGGCCGTCGAACACCGAGAGTCCCATGGCGGCCACGTACCCGGGGTCGATGCCGACCAGCGCGGATTCCGGGCCGCCCACCCGATCCAACGGGTCGGACCCGATCGAGAAGCGTGTCCTCCGACCCGGCGTGAGGAGCAGCTCGTTGTTGGCCAGGGGAAGGTCTGACGTCAGCCCGACCGCCTCGACGCCGGGGAGTGTGCGGAGCCGGTCGACTCCCCGCTCGAAGTAGTCCAGTTGGGGCCGATGGGCCTCGTCGTACGCCCAGACCTGGAGTGCGAGGCGGCCTTCGGGATCGAACCCGAGCGCGTTGTCCAGGAGCCGGTCCGAGCTCCGGAGCAGCAGGCCAGCACCGATGGCGAGCACCAGGGCGACGGCGATCTCGCCGATCACCAAGCGATCGCGCAGGCCCAGCGTGCGGCTGCCCTGGGTGCTTCCTCTCGATCCCTCCGAGAGCGCCACGTGGGGCTCGACCCGGGTGGCGCGCAGGGCCGGCGTGATCCCCGCCACCAGCGCGCAGATCGTCGAGGCCAGCACCGCGAACCCCAGTACGCTCACGTCCACGCCGAGCTCGTCGAAGCGCGGGAGGTGGTTGGGGGCGAGCGTGCCGATGAGCCGCACCCCCAGGTGCGCAATCCCCACCCCCGCCATTCCGCCGACCACGGCCAGGACCGCGCTCTCCACGGCCGCCAGCCGAACCAGGCGTCCCGAGGTGGCTCCCAGCGCGAGCCGGACCGCGTATTCGCGTGAACGGCTGGCCGATCGGGCTAGCTGGAGTCCCGCCAGGTTGGCGGCGGAGACCAGCAGCACGAGACCGACCGCGCCGAACAACAACAAAAGGGGTGAGCGGGCATCGCCTAGCAGATGCTCGTCCAGCGGGGTCACCTCGATGTCGAGGCCACGGTTGGCCTCGGGATGCGTGGCCTCCAGGTCCGCCGCGATCCGTTCCAGCTCGGCCCGCACCTGTTCCAGCGAGGCACCCGGGCTCACGCGGGCAATCGCGTCCATGGTAGCAGAGCCCCGCTGGGCCTCGTCCCAGGTCTGCTCCGGCCTGGGCGTGTAGACCTCGGCGGCCGCGGGATAGTCGAATCCGGCTTCCAGTACGCCGACCACCACGTGCGGGACGCCGTCCAGCACGATGTCACGGCCGATCACCGACGCATCTCGTCCGAAGCGCGTCTCCCAGGTCGACTGGGAGAGGATGACCGCGTACTCGCTGCCGAGCTGATACTGGTCGGGTCGGAAGGCTCGGCCGAGCGCCATCCGCGCGCCCAGCGCCTCCAGGAAGCCGTCCGAGACCAACCAAGCCCGGAGGCTGCTGGCGCGTCCGTCCTCGAGCAGCTTGAGGCCGTGGATGCCGTCGGCCAAGGCGGCGTGTCGGAGCGTGCGCGCCTCGGCCCCCAGGTCCCGGAGGTTGGCTGCGGAGAGGCCGGGGAGGACGGAGCCGTCGGCGTCGACCTGCCGGAGCACGACCACGCGGTCCGCCTCCGCGTACGGGAGAGGCCGCAGCAGGACCGCGTTGATCACGCTGAACATGGCGGTCGACGTCCCCACGCCCAGTCCCAACGTGGCCACAGCCACCAGGGCGAACCCCGGTCTCGCGAGCAACGCGCGAATCGCGATGCGGAGCTCGAAGGCCAGGCCGCCGGAGTGTCGAGCGGCCAGGGCGGTTTCCCCGCGCGCGTCGGCGAGCTCCCTGGCCAGCCGCCGGGATGCCAGGGCGTCGCTCCAGGCGCCGCGCAGCAGGGCCAATTCGCCCGGAACCGGTTGCCCCCCGTCCCGCGCCTTCGCCGCCTCGATCTCGCCCTTCCAGGCGTCGATCCAGTCGGAGCGCGATTCCCTGGGCAGAATGTGCGATACCACCGCAAGAAAAGCGCGCGCCCAGGGCGAACAACCCGTTGCCCCACTCCCGTTCACGGCCGGATCAGCCCGAGGGCCCGGTGGCGGGCGATCAAATCCTCGCGGGCGGCGCCGAGCGCGCGCTGCCCGGCTGCGGTAATGGTGTGGAACCGCCTCGGCGGACGACCTTCCGCATGGGCGTCATCCGCATCCTCCATGCTCGAAGAGACCAGCCGCTGGGCCTCGCACCTTCGGAGGATGGGGTACACGGTTCCACCCGACAGCCCCGTGAGCGACATGACCTCGAACCCGTACCGGCACCCTTCCGCGAGCGACTGCAGGACCAGCAACTCGTTGTAGGAAAGGGTGCGCTGCTCCCGTGTATCGCCCATCCTCCAGGTCCCCCATGCCCCGACTGAGTATATCGATTTCGATATAGACTATATCGACATCGCCATAGGGTCAAGGAACGCCGGCCGGTCCCTGCCGGTCACGGCCGGTCACGGCCAGTCACGTGATGGCCGGGTCGTCCTCATTCCTCCCGGAGCGCGGCCACGGGATCCACGAGCGTCGCGCGTCGCGCCGGCACGTAGCAGGCCAACGCGGCAACCAGGACGAAAATCACGCTGATTCCCAGGAAGGTGAGCGAGTCGGTCGGTTGCACTCCCACCAACAGCGTATCCATCACGCTCGTCAGCGGAAGCGCGATGAGGAGCCCGAGGGCGATCCCCGCGCCGGACAACAGGAGCCCATGTCCCACGATGAGCTTCAGGATGCCGCTCCGAGCCGCCCCGAACGCCATGCGCACCCCGATCTCCGACGTCCGCTGCCGCACCACGTAGGAGAGGACGCCGTAGAGGCCAATGGACGCCAGCGTGAGCGCCAGCAAGCCAAAGGCGCCGATCAGGGTCAGCGCGAAGCGCGTGGGTCCCATCGACTGGTCCACGTAGCTCTCCATGAGGCGGACGTCCGCCAGGGGGACGTTGGCGTCGAGGGCCGCCAGTTCCGCGCGGATCTGCGGTACGAGAGAGAGCGGATCCACGCCCGTTCGGACCGCCCATGATCCACCGAACCCACCTGTATACACGTCGTGGAAGTACACGGCCTCCATGCCGTCCGACGCGAGGGTCTCCGCCCGCTGATGCTCGACCACGCCGATCACCTCCACCCACTCCGGCTCCGGGCTCACCACTCGGACGAGGAACCTGTTCCCGATCGCCGACTCACCCGGCCAGAGGGATTCGGCCACGAGCTCATCGACCACCACCACGGCGGCGCTGTCCGCTACGTCCGCCAGCGTGAAGGTCCGGCCGGCCAAGACCCGCGTGCCCATGGCCTCGAAGTAGCCCGGCATGATGAACCGGTAGGCCGCCTGGCCAAACGCCTCCGGGTTGGTCAGAGCTTCCTCGGGGCCGTAGCGGCCGTTGAAGAGATCGCCGGCCAGCGGGAGCGGGAATCCGGCTCCCGCCCGCTCGACGCCCGGCAGCGTCTCCAGCCGCTGGGCCAGCCCGATCTTGAAGTTCACCCGGTCCTGCGCAGTGGGGTATGCGGCGAACGGTGGCGCCGCGTTGAACGTGAGCAGGCCGGCGGGCTCGTATCCGGGCTCGACACGATTGAGCTCCACGAAGCTCCGCACCATCAGCCCGGCCCCGATAAGTAGCACCAGGGAGAGCGCCACCTCGCCGATGATCACGCCATTACGCAGGAGCTTGCTGCCCCGGCCTCCGCGCGCCTGGCCACGCTCCTTGAGCGCATCGGCAAGCTCGAAGCTCGAGGCCTGCAAGGCCGGAATCGTCCCGAAAACGAGCGCGGCGACCGCGGCGGCCAGCAACGTGAACGCCAGCACGGGAAGGTCGATCCCCACCCCTTCGATGCGCGGAAGATCGCCGGGCTGGAGCGCCAGCAGGACCCGGATGCCGCCGGCGGCCAGCAGGACTCCCAGCACCGCGCCCGCCAAGGCCAAGACTCCGGACTCGATGAGCATCTGACGGATCAAACGGCCGCGACTGCCTCCCATCGCCGCCCTAACCGCCAGCTCGCGGTCCCGACCGGAGGCTCGCACGAGCAGCAGGTTCGACACGTTTGCACAGGCAATCAGGAGCACGAACACGACCGCCCCGAACAGCGCCACTAGGACCGCTCGCACGTCCGAAGTGAGGTCCGACTTGAGCTCCTCCACGCGCATGGCATAGCCCGCCGTCGACTTCACCTGATCCAGGGCGGCCAGATCCGTGGAGATGCGATCCACCTGAGCCTGCAGCTGCCCGGAGGTGGCGCCGTCCCGAAGGCGACCGACCGGTCGGAGAAACACGTTGTTCCGGGGCGAGTTGTCGAAATCGATGCGCGCCGCGATCCAGAGGTCTATGGGGTCGTGGAGCGCAGCGGCGGCGGGGAGGAGCAGCTCGAAGCCCCGCGGCATGACGCCCAGGATCTCTCCCGGCCCGCCGCCGAGCTCGACGGTCCTTCCCACGACGCTGGGATCGCTCCCGTACCGCTGCTGCCAGAGCGCGTGGCTGAGGAGTACCATGCCGGGGAGGGCGCCGGGCTGGCCCGGCAGGAAGTTGGGATCGTTGGGAGTCCCGTCCTCTTCCACGAAGCCGCGCCCCAGGATCGGCTCGACGCCGAGCATGGCCAGGAATCCGGGGGTCACGCTGCCGGCGTTCACCTGGACGGGATCGCCGTCACCGGTCAGCGCGATCTGGAAACTGAACACGCCCTCCAGGTCCTGGAGGAGGTCGGCTTGCTCGCGATAATCGCGCAGGTCCGGCGGCGAGCTCGGAAAGTGCGTGACGCCGCGGTTGCGCATCTCGCCCCAGAGCATGACCAGCTCATCCGGATCGTCGTACGGGAGCGGGTCCAGGAGTACGGTCTTCACCACGCTGAAAATGGCCGTGTTGGCGCCAATCCCGAGCCCGATGGTCACCACCGCGACTACGGTGAAACCCGGGTTCCTCAGCAGCGTCCTGAGCGCGTACTTGGCATCCCCGATCCAGGACTCCATTCTGCCTCCCCGTCTCTCGTTCGGGCCTCGGACGCTCCGCATGATGGCGTCCCCCGCGCTTCGGTCCTTCTTCGCGTCCTCGATCCGTTCGGCCAACCCGTTCCGGACCGGGTCCCACAAGGCGCCCGACAGGTACCACAGCCAGCGGATCGGTCCTGACTCGCGCGCGGCCGCGGCGCCCTCCGCGAACACATGCGTCATCTCCTCACCGTGGCGCTCCCGGAACGGCTTCGGGTAGCAGCGCAAGAGCAAGGCGTAGACCCACGTGGAGAAGCCGCCGCCGGGCCTCGCCACCTACGTCTCCCCCAGCAGCCCGAGATCCCGTGCCGCGCCCACCTGACTCTCGAGGCGCCGAGCTTCCGCCACGGCGACCCTGCGCCCCAACCGCGTCAGCCGGTAGTACCGTCGCCGCTCGTCGGTCTCCTCCAGGGGCGGGTCGCGCTCCTCGATCAGCCCGGAGTCCAGCAATCGAGCGAGCGCGCGATAGAGCGACCCGGCGTGCAGTCTGCCACGCCCAGCGGCGCGCTCCTCGACGGCGCGCATGATCGCGTACCCGTGCCGGTTCTCCTCGGTGAGCGACAGCAGGATCTCGAACGCTACCGGCGTCAGAGGGAGGAGCTCGGACGGGTCCGAGGGAGCAGTCATGTCGGCCTGCCGCGGGCGACGGGTATTCTCGGTGGGACTATACGCCTTATGCACACAGTACGCCCGAGGCGCGGCAAGGTTACGTGGTGCGAGGCGCCGCCCCCGCTACGTCCGTCAGTAGTAGAGGATGATCCCGTAGACTGCGAGCACCACGCCGCCCGCGGCGATCAGATTCCCGAGGTCGTCTCCGATGAGGAGCCCACCGACCAGGGCGGCCGCCCCGGCGATCATGTACGTCCGACCGCTCCGTCCGGTCACCTGCGGCGCGACCACCGGGGCGGGCGCGGGCGCGGTGGCCGCCGCCAGCCCGGCGGGGAGCGCCGACTCGACGGAGACGCTCGCGAAGGCGGAAGCGAACGGCGAGGCAACGGGACCGACCTGTTCCGACGCCGCGGCTTGGCCGGCCAACTGGCCGGGAAGCACCCACACCAACGCCATGGCCACGAGATACCTGCGCTTCATGCGTCCCCTCCGATTCCCGTCTGGTGGTTCCCACGCGGGGCCGCCCGATGCGAGCCCGGTCCCTGACATTCGCAGGGGAGTGGCTCCGGCAAAAGTGCCTGCGGAGATTGTCGGCTCACGGGTCGCGCCCTACCCTACCGCTTTGCTCGTCACGTCGCGCCGCGGGGCGCGGGCCCACGCCGCCCAGGGACCACGCACTCCCGGCTTCAGCCTTCGGAGGTCTTCATGGCCCGGCTCCGTGGTCTACACCTGTCGCTCGCCCCGCTCGCCGCACTGGCGCTGGCGCTCGTCGCGCTGCCCTGCGCCGCCCAGTCCAGCTCGTTCGGCAACTCCGTCGTGATCGACGGGGGCACGCTGATCATCGGGGAGCCCAACAACAGCTTCCGGCCGGGCATGGTCTACGTATATGGCAAGAGCGGCGACGAGTGGGTCGAAGCCGCGAGGCTGCAGGCGCCGGACGCGGAGCGTGCGGACGGGTTCGGGGCGGTGCTCGCGCTCGCGGGCAACACGTTGTTCGTGGCCCAACGCGGCGGCCGGATACATACGTTCGAGCGCGAGGGCGCGGGCTGGCGTCACGCGGGCACGCTTGCGGAGGATGGCCGTGCGGGGCTCGATCCGCGCTGCAACGCCTATGGCTACTGCGGCGCGGATTTCGGCATGGCGCTGGCGGCGGACGGAAGCCGACTGCTGGTGGGCGAGCCGCGCTCCCAGATCGACCAGAGCCGGCTGCGCGCCCGTCGCCGCCGCGGTGACGAGAACGAGCCCGCGGCGCCCTCAGGGACGGTGTTCGCCTATGAGCGCGGGGCCGGCGGGCAGTGGACGCTGAGCCAGCGGTTCGAGTCGCCGGCATCGACCGCCGGGGACGCGTTCGGTGGCGCCATCCACCTGGCCGGCGACCGCGCGCTGGTCAGCGCGCCCAACGCCGTCCGGACCTCGGGCGGCGAGCCGGTCGAGGGTGCAGGACGGGTCTTCGAGTACCGCCTGGTCGACGGCTCCTGGGTCGCTCGGGGAGAGCTCGAGGTGACGCCCGAAAGCGGGGCCGCCTTCGGCGCCGCGATGATCGTCGACGGCCAGCGCGCCATCGTCGGCGCGCCGGGACATCGCCAGGGATACGGGGCGGCATTCGTGTTCGAGCACAACCCGGCTTCCGGCGCCTGGTCCGATCCGATCCTACTCTGGGCCCCGGACGGCCTCGAGGGAGACGTGTTCGGTAGCGCCGTCGCCGTGGATGGAGAGGACATCTGGGTGGGGGCGCCCGTGGTGCGCGGCCTCGAGACCGGAATGGCGTTCGTCTACCCCACCGTGGGAGACGACCCGCCGCCCGTCCGGGTGCGCTTCACCGAGGACCAGACCAACGCCGAGGACTCCTTTGGACATCGCGTGGTCGCGAGCGGCGGCATCGCTGCGGTCACCGCGTCGGGGCTCGACCACCAGGCCGGCGGCGTCTTCGTCTTCGAGCGTGATGCGGGCGGCGCCTGGCGGCAGGACGCGCTCATTGTCAGTGCGCCCGACGCCCTCGGCGCGGTGCTCGGACAGGAGCGCCGATGCGAGAACGGTGCGGTCGAGCTGTTCGACTGCGACGAGATCGAGCTCCTGGCATACGTGCCCATCTCCCTATTGGCGGCGCCGGAAAACGCGCGGGGCGTCCGGACCAACGACAACTGGGGATGGACGGACCCGCAGACGGGCCGTGAGTACGCCTTGGTCGGCCGCAACGACGGCACTTCGTTCATCGACATCACCGACCCGGTGAACCCGGTCCTGATCGGGGACCTGCCGAAGACGCCGGGCACGCCGCGCACGCAGCTCTGGCGTGACATCAAGACGTACGAGGGCCACGCCTACATCGTGGCGGACGGCGCCGGCGCACACGGGATGCAGGTGTTCGATCTCGCCCGACTGCGCGACGTCCGCGGTCCCCCTGCCCTGTTCGAGCCGGACGTGCTGTACCGCGGGGACGGGTTCAACATGGTCGAGAGCAGTCACAACATCATCATCAACGAGGAGACCGGGTTCGCCTACCTCACCAGCCGCCGCTGTGCCGGCATGCACATCGTCGACATCAGGGAGCCCAAGAATCCCACGTTCGTGGGCTGCTCGGACCCCGGCGGCACGCACGACGCCCAATGCCTGGTCTACCGAGGTCCGGACGAGCGCTACGCCGACCGTGAGATCTGCCTGCGAATGTCGGGGGACCGGTTCCAGATCTCCGACGTGACCGACAAGGAGAATCCAGTCGAGCTGTCCCGGGCCTCACACCCCAACCCGGCGTACATGCACCAGGGCTGGGTAACCGAGGATCACCGCTACTTCATCATGGACGACGAGAGCGACGTGATCGCCGGGAACGTCGACCGGACGCGCACGCTGATTTGGGACCTGACCAACCTGGAGGACCCGGTGCTCGCCAACGAGTTCATGGGCTCGCTCCCGGCCAGCGCACACAACCTCTACATCAAGGGCGATTTCACGTACCAGGCGAATTACCGCTACGGCCTGCACATCCTCGACACGTCCGACCCCATGAACCCGCGCGAGGTGGGGCGCTTCGACACGTCGCCCTACCAGACCGGGCCGGGGTTCAGCGGGGCGTGGAGCACGTACCCGTTCTTCGACAGCGGCACCATCCTCGTCACGAGCCTGCAGGAGGGCCTCTTCGTCCTGAAGAAGCGGCCCCGGCCGGTGTCCTAGGCCTCGGGGCGGACCGGGCTCCGCCCCCGTGCGCTCCAGGTCGCGCGGCAGAAAGCGGTTCACAGGCACGCCTATCCGACCCGTGCGGGCTCGTCCCTCGATGCCGGAGCGTCCTCGACGCGGCCGAACCTCCGACGCCTTCGTCCGAGCTCCCGGAGCGCCTCCTCCAGATCCGCTTCGCCGAAGTCCGGCCACAGCGTGTCCACGAAGTGGAGCTCGGCGTAGGCGCACTCCCAGAGCAGGAAGTCGCTCAGGCGCTTCTCTCCACTCGTGCGCACCAGCAGGTCCACGGGCGGCGCGCTGTCGAGCGGGTGGTTGGTCAGGCGGAGCGCCCGTTCGAGCTCTTCAGGAAACCCGTGGACGACCGAGCGGGCCGCCTTGGCAAGCTGCGCTCGGGACGAGTAGTCGATAGCCAGGCGCAGCGTCATGGCACGGCCGGACCCAGTCGCCTCCTCGCATGCCTCGATCGCTTTCCGTACGGCGGGACTCAAGCGATGGCGGTGGCCAATCACCTGGACGCGTACACCGTGCCGCAGGCACGTGGGCGTCTCCTCCGAGAGAAAGCGGCGAAGCAGCGCCATGAGGGCGCGCACCTCGGTCCTCGGTCGCTGCCAGTTGTCGCAGGAGAACGCGTAGAGCGTCAGCGTGCCTACGCCGAGCCGCACGGCGCTCTCGACCACTTCCCGGACGGCCTTGGCGCCCTCTCGATGTCCCGCAGTGCGCGGCAATCCGCGTTGGCGCGCCCAGCGGCCGTTGCCGTCCATGATCAGGGCCAAATGTGGTGATCTAGACATGAAGTACTTTGCAATGTGAAGTGTGGAGTGCAAAAAAAATCCGGACGGGCTCCTAGCGCGGCGGACGGGTCGCGTCGATCAGCTTCTCCATGTGGTCGAGGTAGCGGTACAGGGCCCGGCGGCCCTTCTCCTCGATCCGGTATTCGGTCCTGGGCTTCCTTCCCTCGAACGTCTTCGAGCAGCCGATGAAGCCCGCCTCCTCGAGCTTGCGGGCATGCACGCTGAGATTTCCGTCGGTGGTGTTGAGCAGGTCCCTGAGCTCCGTGAAGGTCATCGACGGATTGACGCAGAGCGCGCTCAGGATCCCCAGGCGCACCCGCTCGTAGATGAGCCGGTCCTCGCCGCTCCTGCCACTGTCCGCGGCATAGCTGGCAACGCTCGCGAGCAGACGCTCGCTCTCTTGCGTGTCGCCCACGGGATCGGACGGATCGTCGTTCCGCTTGGGCTCAGCCCCCATGGTGCCTCGCAATCCAGAGCCCGAAAACGATGTGTAGGCCGCCGAAACCGACGGCGAGAAGCCATGGCGTCCAGGAAGCCGGAGCCAGGATCTCGACCAGTCCGACCAGCATGAACAAGCCGCCCATGATCGGCACGGAGCGCACCGAGAAGATGCCGCCACTCACGACCGCCGCCCCGTAGAGGAGGAGCCAGACCGCCGGGGCCAGCGCCAGCGCGTCCGCGCTAACGAGGGCCGCTGTGATCACGGCGCCCGCAGCCAGTGCGGGGGACAGGCCCAGAAGAAGACGACGCCCGGAATGGCTCGTCAGCGACGTGCCTTGTCGCCGACATTTCAGCCAAGCGCTGGCGATGCCGACGACGACGGCCACCGCCGCGGCCGACAGCCAGACGCCGAGCCAGGCCGCCCGATTGGTGTCGGCGAGGGCCGGATCGCCCCCCAGGGCCACGGCCGCGAGTCCGACGACGCCGACGCCGACGCCGCCCCAGCCCGGGACGGCCGTGAACGGGCCGGCCGCCTCCATCGTTCCCCTGATGAAGCTGAGGTTTCGGGCCGCATGCTCGTGCAGGGGAATCGTCTCCCGCCTCCCCGCGCCCTCGATGGGCATCTCGACCGCCTGTTTCATGGGATTACTCTAGCGCCAACCCGAGAGCAACGTCAAGTACTTTTCGTTGCAAAGCGCGGGCCAAAGACACCCGGCTGATCGCGGTCGCGGTCGCGGTCGCGGTCACAAGCACCCGCGTCACACCCGCGCACACCACTCACCCCGCGTCACTCACCCCGCGTCATTCGACCAGCGTCACTCCACCCGCATGGCCTCCAGCGGGCTGACCCCGGCCGCCCGCCAGGCCGGCAACCACGATGCCAGCACGGCAACGCCACCGAGCAGCAGGCCCACGGCCACGAACGTCACCGGATCGAGTGCCGGCACTCCGACCAGGAGTCCCGACATGAACCGGGTCAAGGCGACCGCCCCGAGGGCGCCGAGCGCGACGCCCACCGCCGCCAGCACGGCCCCTTCGCCGAGCACCCGCGACCAGATCTGATGCCGTGCGGCCCCCAGGGCGCTCCGGACTCCGAACTCTCGGGTTCGGCTCCCAACGGAGAACGCCAGCACGCCGCCGATGCCGACAGCCGCGATGACCAGTGCGAGCAGCGCGAACGAGCCGAGCAGGATGGCGTTGAGCCTCCGGGGAGCCACGGACTCGGTCCCGAGCTGCTCGATGGTCGCGACGTTGTCGATCGGCTGGTTGGCGTCGTGAGCCAGGATGGTGCTCCGAATCGTTGGAAGGACCGAAGCCGGCTCCACGCGTAGCCGCACCACGAGCGAGCCGCCGATCAGCGGCGCCTGCGGATAGGCGTTGTAGAGGGCGTGGACGATCTCTGCGTCCAGGCCCCCGTCCCGGGTGTCCTCCACCACGCCCACGACGGTGCGGGGCTCGTCGCCGACCCCCAGGAACTGAGCCAACACGGGGCTCGTCCACGCCACTCGCTGCCCTATGGGGTCGCGATCGCCGAAGTAGGCACGCGCCATGGACTGGTTCATGACCACGACCCGCTGAGCGCTCTCGACGTCGGTCGTGGTGAACGCGCGACCCTGGAGCACGTCGATGCCCATGGTCGCGAAGTACCCCGGCGAGACCACCCGGAAATCGGCCCGGGGGGTTGGAGCTCCCGGCACGGGAGTGTGACCCTCCACAGCGATCTCGTGCTGCGTGGTGAAGCTCCCCAGGGTGCCAGCGAGCGGCACCATGCTGGTGAGGGCCGCCTCCTCCACGCCGGGGAGGGCACGAACGTCCCTGAGGATCCCTTCGAACTGGGTCCGGATCTCGCCCGGCGTGCGCACCTCGAAGTTGGGCGGCACGTCCATCGTCAGGATCTGAGCCGTGTCGAACCCCGGATCAACGCGGTTCAGGTGGACCATCGTCCGGAGCAGGAGCCCGGCTCCCATCAGGAGGACGAACGAGGTCCCGATCTGGGCAACGACCAAGGCACGCTGCGCGCGCTTGGCACCGGACCCGCCGGTCGAGCGGGCCCCGCTGCGCGTCAGCGACCCGCGGACGCCTTCCCCGCTCGGGAGGGACGGCACCATGGTGAAGAACAGTGAAGCGCAGACGGCTACCAGCAACGCGAAGCCAAAGACCGATCCGTCGAGCGCGATCTCGGATGCACGCGACGTGAAGCGCTCGGTGAACGACACCAGCACGTCGAGGCTCACCGACGCGATCAACAGGCCGAGCGCTGCACCGCCGACCGCCAGGACCAGGCTCTCGACCAGCAGAGAGCGTCTGAGCGCCCTCCGACTCCCACCCAGGGAAACGCGGATCGCGAGCTCGTGCTCCCGCCGGAGTACCCGGGTTAGCGTGAGGTTGGCCAGGTTGGCGCACGCGATGATCAGGACGAGGAATGCGGTTCCCAGGAGCAATAGCAGTGTCGGCCGAGCGCGCGACGTGAGCTGGGCCTTGAGAGGAGTGATCGAGACCTGGAAGCCGGAGCCGGCATCGTAGGCTTCGGGGTACTCCGCGTGGAGGCGCGCCGTGACAGTGGAGATCTCGGTTCGGGCCGATTCGATCGTGCCCGCGGGACCCAGACGGGCGAAGACCTCCGTCATGCGGTGGGTGCGATCGTCGGCCATCGACGCATCCAGATGGTGCGGGCTCGTGGCCAGGTTGACGTAGATATCGGTGCGCTCGGGATACGGCGGCGCGGGCTCAGCGACGCCTACGATAGTCGCCGTCCGGCCATTGATTTCCACGGTCGTGCCGAGTACCCCGGGATCGGCGCCATACTCCCGCCGCCAATACGCGTCGGAAAGCACGATGACCGCGGCCGCTGCGCCCCCACCGTCTTCGGGGCCGATGGTCCGACCAAGAGGGGCGGACAGCCCCATGACCCTGAAGTAGTTGCCCGTGACGATGCCGGCGCGCACGCGCCGCGGAGTCTCGTAGCCGAGCACGGTGAAGGTCAGCGCGGAGAACTCCGCAACTTCGCCCAGGGAGGATACCGACTGTCGGTAGTCGGCGATCTCCGGTACCGAGAACAGCGCGTTCTCGAATCCCACGAGCCGAGCGGAGTGCCGGAGATACACCAGGCGGTCCCCGTCCTCGTGCGGGAGGTCGCGAATCAGCACGCCGTTGACGGCGCTGAACATGGCGGTATTGGCCCCGATCCCGAGCCCCAGTGTCACGATGAAGACCGCGGCGTATCCCGGATTCCGGGCAAGGCCACGGATCGCCTGACGCACGTCCCTGATGATCGAATCCAACATCATCCCC
>JAHEKN010000071.1 GCA_024638305.1 Gemmatimonadota bacterium
CCGAGCCGCAATCATCCCCCAAGTCTGCGGTGCTGTCGAGACGAGCCGGCCTGCGGACGCCCGGGAGGGGTCCGAGGCGACGCGGGCCGCTGCGTGAAGCACCGATCAGCGCAGCTCCGCCAGGATCCACCCGTCGGGATCGAAGCGCACCTCCGTTGGCGGGCCCGCCGCGTCCAGGCGAATCACCTCGCGGCGAGCCGTCAGCTCGACCCGATGTCGGGCGTTGCCGGACCCGCTTCGGATCTCGACCGTCGCCGGGAGACGGTAGGTCGGCCAATCCGCCACCTGGACCTGCTCGATCACGATTTCCACCTGCGAGGCGTCGTCGTCCCAGCTCCAGTCGATCGCGAGCACCGGGTATCCCGGAGCGCGCAGCCACTGATCGAAGAACCATCCCAGCTCCCGGCCGGCGGCCTCCTCCATCACGGTCCGGAAGTCGTCGGTCAGGGCGATCCCGTCCCGATAACGCCGGTAGTACTCGCGGATGCCCGGGAAGAAGACCTGGTCCCCGAGAACGCCTCGCAGCATGTGCAGGACCCACCCCCCCTTGGGGTAGTTGTTGTCGTTCAGCAGCGCGAAAAGATTGGGGTCATCGTCCAGGACCGGCCGGGCGCGGACCACGGCGGAGCCGAGGACCGTCCGGCGACTGGCGTCCATGATCTCGCGGAAAGAGTCGACGCCGTCCGCACGCTCGAAGAAGAGCGCGCCGAAGTAGGTTGCGAACCCCTCCGAGAGCCAGAGGTGGCTCCACAGCGCTTCCGTGACCGAGTCGCCGAACCATTGATGGGCGATCTCGTGGGAGACGGTGCCCTCACCAAGGGTCCCCGAGGAGATGGCCCGCTCGGAGTAGAAGATGGCCGCCGCGTTTTCCATCCCGCCGAAGCGCGTGGCCGATTGCACGTTGGCGAGCTTCTCGTACGGGAACGGTCCGATGACCTCCGTGAAGAAGTCCACCATGCGGTCGGCGCGCCGGAAGATTCGGGCACCCTGGACGCTGTCGGGCGGAAAGACCCAGGTGCTGACGTCGACGCACCCATCCGCCCTGCGCGACGCGGGGGCGTTGCCGCAGGCGGCCAGGCCGACGCTACGGACGTGAAAGTCCGCTGCTCCCACAACCATCGTGTACGTGGGGATGTCCACACTCGTGGACCACACCCAGGTACGGTGCGCGCCCGAGGGGCCGGAGGGTCCGTGCCCGAGGGCGGCGAGCACCGCTGGATCCGAGGGTGCGGGGTCGGAGTCGAGCTCCCCGTTGGCGATCACCTGCCATCCCGCGGGCGCGTGGACCGTGAAGCGGACGGTCGCCTTGTCGGACGGGTGGTCCACTGCGGGGAACCAGAACCGCGCCCGGTTGGGCCAGTTGTCGGCGAAGACGGTCGGGGCGCCGTGCACGTTGCGGCCCAGGATCAGTCCGTCGTCCGGGACGCCCCGGTAGCTGATCCGGACACGGAGGGGTCCAGGCGGCGGCGTGGGCTCGAGGATCAACCGGCCACGTTCGTGGCGATACCCGTGGGCCGAGCCGTCGACCTCGACCGCGGTGACGGCCAGCCCCGTCAGGTCGAGCGCTACCACGGTGCCCACCTCGGCGGTCCGCCGAAGCTGGACGTCGGTTCGACCCCAGATCCGGTCGCCGTCCTCGTCGAGGGCCAACTCGACGTCGTAGTGGAGCACGTCGACGCCCGGTGCGTAGGGCCCCGGGCGCTCCGGAGCCCGCCCGGCGGTGATGGGCGCCGGTTCCGCGGGGACGCTCGCTCGATCGGGTGGTAGGGCGGCGGCAGCGGGCGCCGCTCCCGCCGGCGCCGGGGGCGTGGAACACCCCGCGAAAGGGAAGATGACCAGGAACAGGATGAGCCGGTTTGCCGCGCGAGGCCGGAGACGCGCGGTTTCGACGAAGATGGATCGATTCATGCAAAGCGTAGGGTAGGGCGGACCGTTCTGGTCTCGGTTGCCACCGGGTGCTTCCGGTGCGGACGTGAGGTCGAAACATCCGCCCGACCCGTGGGCGCCGGCAACCGGGCAGCGTTTCGGCCCGGTGCCCATGCGCCCATCCCCGGAGCGGCTCGTCCAACCGGGCGCTGAACGCGGTGGAGGAACCATGCAGAGTCGGACCAAGCCCACGCCTGCTCCGCCGAAACCCGACGATCCGATCGTGGTGCGTGTGAACCGGCTGATCGCCGATCTCGTGCCCGGCTACCTGGCGGGTCGTTGGGAAGAGGTGGTGGAGATCCGACGATTGCTCGGCGTGGGCGACCTCGAGGCCCTGGCGACCATCGGTCATCAGCTCAAGGGATCCGGAGAGGCCTACGGATTCCGGGAGATCACCCTGCTCGGCGCCCAGATCGAAGACGCGGCGGGCACGGACGACGTGTCGACGATTCGGCAGGCGGCCGATCGGCTCGAAGCGTACCTGCGCTCAGTGAAGGTCGTCTCGGACGAATAGGACGTGGAGCGGGTGCGGTGGAGCCGGGCGCCCTGGCCAAACGGCTCAAGAGGAGCGGCGCACCACCTCCATGGGCTCCACCCTGCCGTACCCCGCGAACCGACCCCAATACACGGCGTTCGCCTCGATGAACGACGGCTTCAGATAGGGGCGGTTGGTATCAGGGGTCTGGAAGAGGGAGAGAATTTCCTTCTTCCTGACTAGATACTCGCTGACCTCCACGAAGAGTGTCGGCTTGAAGTCCGTGGTGGTCGACGTCGACTGATAGCAGTAGAGCGTGGGGGCCTCGCGCGCCGCCATGATCGTGGCTCGGTAGGCGTTCCGGTGGTCTGGATGCGAGTCGTGCGGCGAGTGCGTGTAGACGACTTCGGGCTCGAACGCGTCGACGACCCGCTCGATCACCTCGATGGACTCGTCCCCATCGCTCACCGACATCGCCGGTAGATCGGCAAGCACCACCCTTGCGCCCATGAGGCGCGCGGCCAGCTCGGCTTCCCCGGTTCGCCGGGACTCGGATCCATCGTCCTCGCCCTGTGTTAGCGTCAGAATCACGACGCGGTCCCCCATGTCCAGGTGACGTAGCAGAGCGCCACCACAGCCGTTCTCCACGTCGTCGGGATGGGCGCCGAGCGCGAGCACGGTCGGGCCGTGGGCCCCGTGAGCGGTTCCCCCCGTCCGCATCAGCTCCTCGAGCTTCGAGGTGAGCGTCTCCTGCTGAAAGGGTTTCGCGAGAAAGCCGTCCGCACCTTCGCGGATGGCGGCAGCCGCGTAGGACTGATCGCGGTACGCGGTGATGGCGATTACCGGAGTGGTGGGATGGAGCGCCTTCGATGCCCGGATCACCTCCAGGCCGTCACTGCCCGGGAGGTTCAAGTCGGTGACGATCGCGTCCCACCGGCGCTGCTGCGCCAACGAGGCGCCATGCACGCCATCCTGCGAGTGGGTCACCTGGAACCGTCCGTCCGCCTCCAACCAGCGTGTCATCAACACGGCCTGGTCCATCGAGTCCTCGACCAGGAGGACCTGTCGCTGTTCTGAGTCTTGATCGGTCATGCCGGCCACTCGAGGGGTTGGTCGCGTGGATCGTTCTCGGTCGCGTGTGAGCAATTGTAGGACTTCTGCAACCTCCGGGCCTCTCCCGTCGTCCAACCAACCGACACGATGCGTGGACCGGGGCGGCTGGGCCGCACCGGCACGGCGCGACCGAGCGAACCCCCAGGAGGAATCCGAGATGAAACCCGCAGTGATCATTGGTGCGGCCCTGGCTGCCGGAGCGCTCGCCTTCGTGGGCAACCCTGCGCTGCAGATCGTGAAAACCGTGTTCGGACAGGCCCCCGAAACCGTGACCCGTCAGCAGCAGGCGTGTGCGGAGCGGGACTGGGGCGATCAGGAGCGAGTCTGCGAGGTGCGCGAGGTCAGGATCGCGGCGCCAGGGGGAGCCCTCCGGGTCGACGGCGGAATGAACGGCGGTGTGCGCGTTGTGGGCGAATCGCGCCCCGACGTCCTGGCGGTCGCCGAGGTCTGGGCCGCCGCGAGAGACGCCGAGCGTGCACGGGAGCTGCTCGATCAGGTGGTGCTACGGTCCGACGACGGTACGCTCGAGTCGGACGGCCCCGAGACCGCCCGCAGGGAGTCCTGGGGCGTGAGCTGGCGCGTGCACGTCCCCAGCGAGTCGGATCTGGAGGTCGAGACCCACAACGGTGGAATCTCGCTTTCCGACGTCCGCGGACGGGTGCGCTTCGAGGCCCTGAACGGTGGCGTCAGTCTCACCGGGATGAGTGGCGACGTCCGGGGCAGCACGGTGAACGGGGGGCTCACCGTCGCCCTGGCAGGTGACCGCTGGGACGGGTCCGGTCTGGACGTGCGCACCACCAACGGAGGTGTCGAGATCGCGATGGCCGCCGACTACTCCGCGGAGCTCGAGACCGGGACCGTGAACGGCCGCATCGATACCGAGGTGCCGATGCAGGTCCAGGGCCGGATCAGCCGGACCCTGCGCACGCAGCTGGGCGAGGGTGGCCCGCCGATTCGCGTCACGACCACCAACGGCAGCGTGCGGATCCGATCTCGTTGAGGGTGGGCCGAGTGCCGGTCGCCACTCGGGGCCAACTCAAGGCCGCGCTCCGACCCTGAGAGAATCGGCGTGTGCTCTCGCGCGGGTGGCCCGTTCGCGCAGCGGGGGGTCCGCGTCGGCCCACAGCGCCGCGAGCTCGGAGTAGGCGTCGATGGCTTCCTGAACGGCTCCCTCCTCGGCGGCCAGCTGGCCCGTGTCCTCCAGGACGATGCCGAGCCAATAGGGGTCGGCCCCGGAGGCGGGATTGCCGAGGAGGGCCCGGCCCCAGTTGCCCTGCGCGCGGAACCGCCGGTAGAGCTCCAGTGCGCGCTGGCGCTGGCCCATGTGCATGAGCTCCTTGGCCAGGATCGGCAGGCCGCAGGTGCGGCATAGCTGGCTCCCGCCCGCGTGCTCCGGCAGCCACGGGTCCACGTAGCCGCGTGCCTCGGGGCCGGCCGTCGAAGCCTCGATGACGCGGAAGGGGGTCATCCACTGGGTGCTGGGAGCTCCCTGGTCGACGAAGTGTCGATCCATTCGGGAGACCATCTCGGCGGCGGAGGCCCAATCACGGGCCCCCGCGAAGGCCACAGCGAGGTCTCCATACGGCCGATCGACCGTGGGCACCGAATCGCGGTCCATGGCTGCGAGCGCACGCCCGAGGCGCTCGACCGGTTCATCGAACCGATGCTCGAACGCCATCGTCGTGTACGCCCGCCGGACCTCCATCTGGGCGGACCAGTGATGGAGCCCGAGCGTCCGGAACTCCTCCTGCGCACGCTCCATCAGATCGACGGCGCGCTGCACCCTACCGCGGGTCAGCTCGAGGCTCGCGAGGTCGGCGAGGGCGAATACCCGGAACTCCGGGCTCCGAGGATCGTGCCGGGACAGGCTGTCGAGCAGGATGTGCGCTCGCTCGAGCTCCAAGTTGGAGGCGGCCAGATGGGCCTCCACGGCAGCCACTCGCGGGTCTCCAGGGAACTGATGCCTCATCTCGGCCATCAGATCCCGAGCCTCGGCTTGCTCGCCCTGGAGCCAGGCGACGCGGACGAGGTAACGCCACGCGAGGAACTCGGAGGGATCCTCCCGTATGGCCTCTTCCAGGCGCGTCCGGGCGCCGCGTAGGTCCCCGACGTGGGTATCGACCGCGCCGGCCCGAATTAGCAAGCTGGGCTCGACCTGCTGCCCGGTGGCGATTGCCCGCTCGTAGGCCCTCTTGGACCCGTGCAGGTCTCCCTCGACGACCTGACGGTACATGCCGGTGACTACGTCGATGTCCTGCGGCGACAAGCGGTCCCTGAACTCGTAGGCGCGCGTGACCGCCGTGGTGGCGGCCGCGAGCCGGCCGGCGACCAGCTCCGCGTCCGCCTTCCGCAGGTACGCGCTCGCGAAGAGCGAGTCGGCCAACACGGCTTCGTCATAGAAGGTCACCGCGCTCAGGCCGTCCCCCCGGACCCGACGGACGTGCTCGGCCTGGGTGTACAGCTCGAGCGCACGGAACGACGAGGTGGTCACGGAGGCCAACGGCCTCTGGGCCTCGAGCGATCGGGCGGATTCACCGAGCGTGGACCGCATTGCCCGGGATAGCTCGTCGATCGCCACGATCAACGCCGACGAGTCGGCCACGCTCACGCGCGCGGCCCCGTTTGGGAGGATCGAGCCGGTGGACGCGCTTGTGAGCCGGGTCATCAGCACGAACCCCGATCCCACCCGCCTGGCCTCGCCGCCGAGCACGGCCTCCAGGCCCTCGCGACGCGCGATCTCGAGCGCCACGTCCTCATCCACAGCGGCGTCCTGCAGACGCATCCGCTCGAGTGCCCGCCGCACCTGGTAGCCGGACGCGACGCGAATACGCTCCGAGCCCTCCAGGTCGATCTGAAGCGCGTGCGACACCGTGGCGCCCAGGGTTCGGTCCTCGGGGGCGGTCACGAAATCGGCAACGATGACCTCGAGCGGCACGCGGCTGGAGCGCGCGTCGGGGAATCCCACCGCGAGCGGAACCGCCACGGCCGCCATGGCCGTCACCGCTGTCACCAGTGCCCACTTGCGCCGAAGGGCGGGGGCAGGTCGATCGACTCCGGATTCCGTGGTTCCGGGGGCCGGATCGGAAACCGTCGCGGTCGCCTGCTCGTGGAGCAGCTCGAGCTCCAGTCGCATCCGGTCGACGAGCTGGCCGAACGGCGAGCCGTCCATTCCCGCGCTGCCGTCCAGGAGCGGCCCGACGTAGAGCTTCCGGGCCCGACCGAAATCCGAATGTCGGACGGCGGCCCGAAACTCCAGGACGTCCACCGTGACGGAGCTCTCGTCCAAGGCGATGTGGTCCCCATCCACCCGGAGCACGTCGCCCACCGCACCCTTGATCGAGTAACAGAGACTGGAGAGTGACCTGCGCGCCCGAGGGAGTGGAACGTCGGGCCAAAGCAGACGACAGAGCTCGACGCGGGAGATCACCCCCGGGCTCCGCAGCGCCAGAATACTGAGTAGCGCCAGCCGTCGGGTGAGCCCTGTCTGGCTCGTCCCGTCCGGGAGGAGAATCCGGGCTTGTCCGAGGATTTCGAGGCGCGGCTTGCCTAATCCATCACCCACGCTGCTCACCTACGGTCCGACTTGCGGCAGTGAGGGGTCACGGCGCGCCCCTCCGTTCCATGGCGACTGCTGTACGATGCGACCTCGGAATGTACCGCCAAGTCAGAGCGTGCTCCACGGAGCGGGCGCAGGCCGGAGCCCCCGCGCCGGCGTTCAGCGCTCCGGGGCAGCCGAATGCTGGGCCAGCGCCGCCCGCAATCGCTCCAGCTCCTCCTGGTGCTCGGGACTGTCGACCAGGTTTTGGATCTGCTCGGGGTCCACCTCGACGTCGTAGAGCTCCTCCACGCCCCGCCCATCCACGATGTAGTGCAGGGAGCCCAGGACAACCCCGTTCATCGTGCCGTGGCGGATGATGTCCTGAGGCATGAACCACACCCGCTCCTTGAGGTTGAGGAAGAGCGGATCCCGCTCGGCCGGGTCGCTCGACCAATGGCGCGACAACGACGCCCCCGGGAGCCGGGCATCCATGCCCGCCAGCTCGAGGACCGTTGCCGGGATGTCGCGGATGGACGCGGCCGCGCCCACACGGAACGCTTCGGGGACGCGGCCGGGGAACGAAATCAGCAGTGGGACCTGGACGACCGGGACGTAGAGACTGTTGCCGTGGAGCGCCATCTCCCGCTCGCCGAAGTGCTCGCCGTGGTCGGACGTCAGGATGACGATCGTGTTGTCCAGTGCCCCTCGTGCCTCGAGCTCGGCAAAGAGCTCGCCGATCCGGGTATCGAGATACGTGAGCGCGCTGTCGTAGGCGTCCAGCATCTCGGCCACGTCGCCATCCGAGTAGTCGTTCGAGAACCCCCAGGTCGGGACCCAGTGGCGGGGTGGGGGATTCCGATAGAGCGTGTCGAACGGGGACGGTGACTCGTAGAAGTCATGCACGTCGAAGTAGTTGAGCATGGCGAAGTAGGGGCCGTGCTGGCGCTCCTGCCAGTCCAGAAACTCCCGGTTCACGGCCTCCGCCCGCTTCCTGACGTTGCGGTGGATGCCGAGCAGCTTCTGGGTGGTCTCGGTCACCCAGTAGGAAAGCCAGTGGCTGGCCAGCCACTCCTCGCCGCTCAGCGGGTGGTCGTCGTATCGGTCGAATCCTCGGCCGATCCCCGAGCGGGTCGCGACGTATCCGTAGTTGGCCACGAAGCCGGCCGTCGCGTATCCGGCCTTCGCCATGACCTCCGCCAAGGTCTCCGGACCCTCGTCGACCCGGACCCGGAAGTTGGTCTCGAGCTCGTTGGCCCAGAGTCCCGTGAGCATGCTGGCGTGACCGGGCAGGGTCCAGGACGTGGTGGAGAGCGCCATGTCGAACACGACCGACCGCTCCGCCAGGCGGTCGATGTTGGGCGTCGTGGGGCGCTGGTGTCCGTATAGGCTCATGCGCGAGGCACGCTGCGTGTCGATGATCACCAGCAGCACGTCGGGGGCCCCCGCCGGCGCGGCGGGACGGGCCCCGGAGGCCCGCCGCTCGGCCAGGACCTCGCGGCCCCCGATGGAAATCGCCGTGAGCAAGGAGACGGCCATCAGAGCCGGGAAGAGTCGGCGCGCGACGCGTTCCACGCTGGCAGGGCGTCGCGCCGCGAGCACGGCGGCTTGGAGCCCGACGCCCGCGGCCAGCAGGCAGGCCGCGGCGGGGTGGATGCCCAGAGCCGAGTCCCGGATCACGCTGAAAAGGAAGGCGGTCGCAAGGATGGAGGTGCCGGCCCGCAGCGACACCGAGTTCCGGCAGACCACGGACAGCACCAGGGCGAGCGCGATCCCGACCGCGGCGCCGGCCGTCGGCGCCATCCAGGTCTGCTCGATCGACGGGCCGTACGGGAGACCGGTGTGACGTCCCCATTCCCACGCCGCCTCGATCGACCCGCCCAACCACCCGAGGGAACCGCCGACGGCGGCAAGACCCAGGAAGCCGATGGTCGGAGACATCCGCAGCCAGGTCCACGTCCGGCGGAGCACCCGGCCGTGGAGAGGCGCCGTGGCGACCACGAGGAGAATTGCAACGAGCACCGCGGCCGTGGCCTTTCCCCTGACGCCGAGCCAGGCGTTCAGATAGAACTCGACAGGGAAGTTGTTCTGCCCCGTGATCATGTCGTTCAGCACGGGCAGGCTGGCGCGGTCGTACATGGACCCGATGAGCCCCGGCGCAAGCCGGTACGCGAACGCCAGCCAGGCGCTCGCCAGGACGGCGGCGGACGCGCCGTAGCCGAGGAGCAGCCGTCGCGTGAACCCGAGCGTCATCGCGGCTGTGGCCGCGTGCGCACGGCCTCGCGCAGTCGTCCGAGCCCTCCAAGGTGGGGAGGCGAGTCCACGAGGTTGTGCCGCTCCTGCGGATCCCTCGTGAAGGCGTAGAGCTCCTCCTGGCCTCGACCGTCCACGATGTAGTGGAGTGAGTCCGAGACGGCCCCCTGCATGGCGCCGAACCGCACCGGGTCCTGGGGCATGTAGAATGATCGGGCTGTGAGGTCCAGGAGCACGTACTCGTCCCGTTCCGGCCAGGGCTCTCCAGGGGACGGCTCTCCCGCGGACGAACCCGCTGGAGTCACGGGTAATAGCGATCGGCCCGGCATCGAGGCGTCCGTGGCGCCGATGAGCGCCAGGACGGTGGCCGGGATGTCCCGAACGCTGGCCGGCTGGGAGGAACGCAGCCCACCCGACGACCCCGGGGCCGCAATGACGAGCGGCACGTGGACGTTCGGGAGGTAGAGGCTGTTTCCGTGCGACACGATGTCGCGTTCGCCGAAGTGCTCCCCGTGGTCGGACGTCAGGACCACCACGGTGTTCTCCAGGACGCCCCGCTCCTCGAGGGTGTCGACGAGCGCTCCGATGTGATGATCCAGGTAGCGAATCGAGCTGTCATAGGCGTCGAGCATCTCCGCGACGTCGCCGTCCGAGTATTCCGTCTGCTGAAACCAGTTGGGCAGCCAGAAACGGGGAGGCGGATCGCGATAGATCGTATCGAACGGCGGAGGGGCGTCGAAGCGGTCGTGGACGTCGAAGTAGTTCAGCATCGCGAAGAACGGCCGATCCACGCCGTCGAGCCACTCGAGGAACTGGCGGTTGATATCGGGCGCTCGCTTGCGCGCGCGTCTGTGCTCGCCATATGCCCGGCGCGTCCAGAGCACGACCCGACCCGTCCACCACACGCTGTTGGCCCAGTCGTGCGCGGTGACCGCGTGGTCCTTGTAGACGTGAAATCCACGGGCAAGACCGGAGCGGGCGGACGCGAAGTACGTGTTCCCGATGAACGCACCCGTAGCGTAGCCACGATCGGCCAGGACCTCGGCGAGCGTCCGATCGGTGTCGTCGAGCGGCACGGACCAATCCGCGTGCAGCTCAGAAGCCCACCGGCCGGTGAGCATGCTCGCGTGGCCGGGGAGCGTCCAGGACGTGGTCGAAAAAGCGTGGTCGAACACCACACCAGTCTCGGCGAAGCGGTCGATGTTCGGTGTCGTCTCCCGGATGTGTCCATACAGGCTCATGCGCGAGGCGCGCTGGGTGTCGAGCACCAGGAGCACCACGTTGGGAGCGCCGGCGGACGCGTCACCCAGGTCCGCGACCGCATTTCGGGCCCGTACCGTCTCCACGCCGGCCAAGCCGAGAGCGACCACGAGGGACCCGCCGATCATCAGGGGCAACGTCCAGGTTGCCGCACGCACGAAGCGGTCCCGTCGCGGCGCGAGCCAGCCCGCTGCCTGATAGGCAACCCCGACCGCGAGCACCAGGGCTGCCAGGGGGTGGATGCCAAGGCCAACGGTCCGGAGGAGGCTGAACGTGCAGAGCGCGATCAGTGCCGTGGCCGCCGCTCGCAGCGACACGGGGCGGCGGCCCGTGAACAAAGCGATGAGAAGCCCGGCGGCCGCTCCGCCGACCGCGCCCGCCGTAGGCGACATCCAGAGCAGCTCGAGACCCGGGCCGGACGGCTCGCTGGTGTACCCATGCAGCCGTCGCGCGGCCTCGAGGAGCCCCGCCAGCCACCCGACCACGCCGCCGAGGAGCGCGAGCGTACGGCCGTCGGCCGTCGGCTCGCGAAGGAGCGGCCCCACCACGGCCCGCCAAAGCGACCGATGCCACCGCGCCGTGACCGGAAGGGCGACCAGGAAGAGCAGGGCCACGCCCGTCGCGGGGACCCGCCAGGTAGCCCACCGGTCGAGGTAGTCGGAGACCGGATGATTGTTCTGACCGGTGATGAGGTCGTTCAGCAGCGGGATGCTGGTGCGAGCGTACGCCGCCTGAATGAGGGCGGGGACGGCCCACCACGCGAGGACCAGCCAAGCCAGGGCCAACAGTGCGGCCGCGACGCCCGTCCCGACCCCTCTGGCGCCAGGTTTCCCGGTGTGCGGCATATCCTGCCTGATCATGGCTGGCCGGCTAAGCGAGCAACTCGTCCTCGGACGGTCCCCGGTCCGCCTCATCCGGGGACTGCGGCCGAGAAGGCTCCGCGGAGGAGTCCCGCATGAGCAGCCCCTGGATGAACGATCCAGCATAGAACGCCGCGAGGTAGAGCGCGATTCCCCTGCCCAGCCAGGCCGCGATCCCGATCGGCAGCAGACCGGAGAGCCAGAGGAGCCAGGCCGCTCCCTCCCCCTGGCCGCTCAGCTTGGTGCCCGCTACCGAGAGGCCGGCGGCCACCAGGCCGATCACCAGGCCTCCCGATGCGAGCTCGGTATTCTCGGATATGTAGTAGACTGCCTGGAACAGCGCGATGAGGATGGGGAGCTGGACCAAGGCGGACACGAGGGCCGGGATGTCCATCATCTTGATCCCATGGGCCTCATGAAGAGCCTTGAGCTCGCGCTCGAGCCGATGGGGATCCTTCTTGAAGCGCTGATTGAGCTCCTTGATTTCGGGTCGGATGCGGCGAACGACCTTCATGCGCTCGCGTGTGCGTACGGCCATCGGGAGCATCACCGGGATCAAGAGCACCCGCGCGCCGAAGGTCACAACGAAGATTCCCAGGGCGGTGCCGCCCATGGCCTGGCCGACGGCAAGGATTACGGCCTCGATTGCCTCCACCAGAGCCGTCCAGGGATTCACGTCGATTGCACCTTCATGATGGCGAGCTCGGGACCGAACGGATCACGATACGGCAGGAACCGGGCCTCTGTCTCGATTGCGCGTGGCCCTCGTGACAGCCCGTCTCCATCAGGACGGAGATCAGATGGGCGCAGCGGCCGCCTCCACCACCCCATCATGGACGGGCTCGGGCACCCGCAGCCAGACCACCGCCCCCATTGCCAGCACAGACGCAGCGGCAATCAAGGTGTTGCTCACGTACCCGAACCGGTCGTAGAGCGGGCCAGCCATACCTGCGCCGATGGCGAAGCCCACGTGTCCCAGCGCCACGGTGAGGCTGAGCAGCGAGCCTCGCAGCCGACCCGAGACCAACGCGGTGAGGAGCGCGGAGAAGGGACTGACGCGCATGGCGGTCAGCACCATGACCAGGAAGAACAGCGGGTACGCGACCCACAGGTCGGTCAGGACGAACGTGGTCGACACCATGACCAGGGACAGGCCCACGCAGGAGACGAGCACGATGCCCTTCCGTCCGATCCGGTCCGAGAGCTTTCCGGCCTGAGGTCCGGTCAGGACGTTGGCGATTCCGCCCACGAGGAAGAGCAGAGCGATCTCGTTGCTGGTGGCCCCCTTTGCGCCTTCCAACCAGGTGGGCAGGTAGACGACGAAGAGGGAGACTCCGAGGAACATCAGGAAGAACGCCAAAGCGGCGGCGGCGACCTGGGGACGCCTCAACATGGCCCGGTAGTTCGAGACCGCCGTGTTCCAGGTGAGGGTGCGGGACCGGCGGACCGGCGGCTGTGGGACGCGGAAGAAGATCAGCGCATAGGTGAGGGCCGTCATCACGGCGAACGCGAGGAACGGCGACCGAACTCCGTATTGATCGGCCAGCACCACGCCCAGCGGGATTCCGATGATCTGGCCGAACGCCGATCCGCTCATCACCCAGCCGGTTGCCCACCCGCGCCGATTGTACGGGAAGAAATCGCCGATGTAGGACACGGCCGACCCCGACAGCACGCCTCCCGCCATTCCGGCCAGCACACGCACGGTCAGGAACGAGGCGTAGCCCGCCACGAACGCGTGCAGCAGGAGCGCGACCGTCATCACGCCCGTCCCGATCAACAGGATCCGGCGACGGCCGATCCGGTCGGAGATCGGTCCCGAAATGACGGCGAAGACACCGACCATCAGGCTGTATGCCGTCACCAGGGTACCGAGCACGGCGTCCGTGATGGTCAGCTCCTCGCCGATCTGGGGGAGGATCGGGGAGATGATCATCACCTGGCTGCTCGCCGCGAACACGAGCAACCACAGCGCGAAGACGATCAGATTGGGTGACGCGTCACGGGGGGCTCGACTCACACCCCTTCCTTGTGCACGACGTAGACGTTGCGTTGGTCGGTGGGGAGCACCACCAGGTCGAGCACGTTCACGTGATCCGGCAGGTTCGTGACGTATGCGATGGTGTCGGCGACGTCCGCGGGACTGAGCGGCGTGTACCCCGCGTAGGTGCGCTCCGCACGATCGGCGTCCCCGTAGTAGCGCACCTCCGAGAACTCGGTCTCCACGAGCCCCGGGTCGATGCTCGTGACGCGCACCTTGGTCCCCACGAGATCGAGCGCGAGGGCTTCGTTGATCGCCCGAACCGCGAATTTCGTGGCATTGTAGATGTTGCCCTTCGGGTAGACCTGGTGACCGGCGATGCTCCCGACGTGTACGACGTGCCCCCGGTTCCGTTTCACCATCGCCGGGACGAACGTGCGGAGCATGATGAGGACGCCTTTGACGTTGGTGTCGATCATCTCGTCCCAACCGTCGAGGTCGCCCTCCTGGATGGTTTCGAGCCCGCGGGCCAGACCTGCGTTGTTGACCAGGATGTCGATCTCCACACCCTGTGACTCCAGGTGCTGTGCGACGATCTGGATCCCGCCCCGGTCGCGCACGTCGACCGGGTAGGCGCTGACCCTGACGCCACGGGTCGAGCCGAGCTCCGCCGCGAGCGCCTCGAGCCGCTCACGGCGTCTCGCGAGCAGGACCAGGTGCACCCCTTCGGCCGCCAAGCGGCGCGCTACCGCCTCACCGATCCCGGCGGACGCGCCGGTAACGAGCGCCGTCTTTCCTGAGAGCCGATTCAACTGCTCCTCCCCGCGGCCTTGAAGTGATGTGGCCGGGTAACATGCCGGGTCGCTGCAAAATCGACCACCCTGACACGATTCGACGCAGCGGGGTCCGGACGCGCACACCACGGGCACAAGGGGCCGTCTGGATGCGGTTATTGGGAAAAGGCTTGAAAACACGGGCAGAATCGGCCCTTTCCGGCAGCAGTCGGTGCCGGCGATTGGCGTCCCGCTCCGTTGGCATTGGTTCTGCAATTCCTTTCGCTCGGGATCAAAGGCTCGCGGGCGCCTCCCGCTCCGCGAACCGCGAAAGCGACAATGAGGAGAGATTGATGACGATGGGTGCTTCAGTGACCCGCAGCTCGGCCTTGCTCGGCGTAGCCGTACTCGCCGTGACCTCGGTCGGCTGCGCGCACGTGAACCGGGAAGAGCTGGGCTCCGAGCTGGCCCAGATTCGTCAGGAGATGTCCGACGGCGACCAGCAGGTCTCCGAGCAGGTCAACAGCCGCATCGACGGGCTCGAAGCCCGGGTCGACGGAGTCGAGGGCCGCGTGGACCTGCTCGAGCAGGACCTCAGCGCTCTCGAGACGCGCTTCAACGTCTCGATCGAGCGGCTGGAAGCGGCCATGCGCGTCCACACCCCGATCTACTTCGGCTTCAATCAGTCGACGATCCGGGCCGCGGACGGCGAGCTACTCGAGACGTTCAGCGCTCTCGTGCTCACCCACTTTCCCGAGGCCCTGATCACGGTCGAGGGTTTCGCGGATCCGTCGGGTTCGGCGGCGTACAACCTCGCGCTCGGCCGCAAGCGCGCCGAGGCCGTGCGGCAGCATCTGATCAACAACGGCACACTGGCCGCGAACCGGGTCCGCGCCGTCAGCTACGGTGAGGACACGTCGCGGCAGGTGAACGTCGGCAAGACTCGGGACGAGGGTTGGGCGAATCGCCGCGTGGTCATGGTCATTGACCACGGTTCCATGGGGCAGCAGGGCGTCGTCGCCTCGCGCCGGAACGAGGGGAGCTAGCGCACCGAACCGGGCGAGCACCGCCCGGACGTAATACCGAAAGACCTACGAGACACCGGGTCGGCCTCCACCGGCCCAAGGGATTAGGACGGTTCACACGGGGGGACGGCGAGCATTCGTCGTGTGTGGACCGCGCGGGGCGGCACTCCGACCGCCCCGCATTCTTTTTGTGGGTACCCAGGGGAGGCGGGGAAGGGGGGCAACCCCGGACGGAGTGGGTACGTCGAGCGTGCCGCTAGGCGCGAATCAGCATGACTGGTGGGGAACTACGACCGCGGGTTTGTAGCCCCTCTTAGCGAGCTGACGACCGATACGGGCTCCACGGCCGCAGTCCCCCATGGTGCTCATGGATCCAGACGGGTGCACCAGCAAGCCCGGTGCCTGAGGTGCCGGGCGGGTGGGGGCCGCTCTCCTCGACGCGGGCGCCCGGGTTCGGCACCAGCCACCCGCCAGCCACCCGCGCGGCATCATATCCCCACCGCGCAGGGGTTTGCGGGCCGTGCGCTGCGCCCTCCCGCGCGGCCTCGGAGCACGTCGAGCGGCGACGGTCCGCGCCAGGGACGCCCGGGCCGCGAAGTCGCGAGTGGTGCACCGATGCTGCCGAGCGCTGCGCTCACGCGACGCCTGCCAGGGAGTGCGGGTACAGTCGCTCCGAGCGCCCGCGTTGGATGACGGATCGGCTACCTCTCCCTCTGGTCGCTGTGCACCCCTCCGAAACCCGGCCTATTGTTCCCGCGTACGGAGCACACCTTCACCCGCGCCCCGGAGCTCCCCGTGCCGCCCGACCTTGCCCCGATGATCGTGGCCACCGTGCTGATCGTCACGGTCGGCTTCGTCGTCATCCTCCGCCCCATCATGAAGCCGCTCGTGCGCCTGTTCGAAGCCATGATTCGAGAGCGTGAGCAGCTCCCGCCGCGCGGGTTGGCCGAGCTGCAGCGCTCGCTCGACGCGATCGGGGACCGGCTCCATCTCATCGAGGAGCGGCAGGGCTTCTACGAGGCCCTGCTGACCGAGCGCCGGGCACCCGAGCTCCTCGACGGGGCCTCCACGGAGCAACGGACGGCTCCCTCCTGGCTGACGAGGCCTAACGCGAGCCCGTCGACCGCATCCAGCGCTCCAGAGCCTCCGGCGTCCGGGGCAGAGCCCCGGTAAGAAGCTCCGCGCCGTCGTCGGTGACCAGCACCTCGTCCTCGATGAACACGCTCAGCCCGATGTCGTGATTGTAGTACCAGGGCTCGACCGTGAAGATCATGCCGGGCGCGAGGGGTTCGTCCGTCACCACGGGGTCTCCCGTGGACAGCCCAAGGTGGTGACCGAAGAACAGGCCCGTCTGCATGTAACGACGCTCGCTCACCGGGATGGCGCTCTCGGCGACGTCCTGTAGCTCGGCCAGCGTCACGCCCGGCCTGACGGCCGCAATGATCCGGTCCGACACCGTCATCGTCATGCGAACCGTTGTGGCCTGCTCCGCCGTGAACCGGCCCGCGACCGGAAAGGTGCGCCCCACGTCGCTCACGTACCCGTCGAGCTCGCAGCCGACGTCGAAGATCACGAGCTCACCGTCCTGCATTGCACGGTTCCGCCGGTCGTAGTGTGAGGCCAGGATGCGCCAGGGCCACAGGGAGTTGGGCCCGGACTTGATGATCGACGCGAACGCCACGCGCTGAGATCCCTGTCGCTTGCATGCCCCTTCGAACGCCGCCTCCAGAGTGCGCTCGTCCACGCCGGCCGTCACCTCGGCGGCGGCCCGCCGAATGGACTCGCCCGTCATGGCTGCCGCGCGCCGCATGAGGGCGATCTCGGCGGGGCTCTTCACGGAGCGCACCCGGGCCACGGCCTCGAAGGCGTTGGCCGGCACGAGGCCCAGTCCCCTCAGATAGCGTGCGTCGTGAAGCACGGGATCGAGGGCCGGGAAGGGGCCCCCGTCCGGGGGCGGCTCGGGACGACCGAAGTTCACGCTCACGGTGCGGCCTTCGCGAGCGAGCGAGCGCAATCGCTCGTCGAGCCCCGCCACGTCGCGCACGTCGGTCAGTCCGACCCGCGCCCAAAGCGCGTGGTCGCCCAGCAGGGGCCGACCCGGGAAGTCGTTGGTCCGGGGTGGACGCTCGAACCTGGGGTCGCGGGGCGGGACGAACACGGTGACGGATCCCCGGTCGGCATCGAGCATCAGAACGGATCGCGGGACCTCGAGGCCGGTGAGGAACCAGAAGTCGTCCAACTGGCGAAACGTCTCGCCGTGGCTATCGCCGGCGTCGCTGAAGGAAAGGAATACGCTGCCGCCTGTGTCGCGAAGCTGGCCGAGGAGCGCCGCCCGGCGTGACGCGTACTCCTCGGCGGTGAAGCTGGGCTCCGCCCAGTCCAGATAGGGCTGTTCCGGCGTTTGCGCTCCCAGGACCGTGGCGCACGCGGCCAGCGCGGGCACAACCCAGACGACGGCCGCGCGGGCCATGACACTCACGCCGGATCAGTCCGTCGGGGACCCGT
>JAHEKN010000072.1 GCA_024638305.1 Gemmatimonadota bacterium
GACTGTGTCAGGTAGTAGAAGCAGCCACGCCCGGGGTCCGGAACGAACTTGGCCTGACGCTGGAGCGGATCGAGCGAGCGCAGCGACGGCCAGGGCAAGGCGTCCAGCGGAATCAGTTCGCCGTCGTCGGACAAGGTCGACAGGGCGGTGTCGGCGCTCGCGTGGAGCGCCACGAGCGTCCCGTCGGAGAGCTCGCAGAACCGGAGCGGAGTCGATTCAGAGACCGGAGAGACCATCCGATCCAACCGGCCATCGGACTCGAGCCAGGTGAGGCGACCGACCGCAAGGTCCCACACCGCGAACGATCCGTCAGCCAGCGGCAGCAGGTCCACCGGATTCCGAAACTCGCCGGGCCCCTCACCCGCTCTCCCGACGGACCACCGCAGGGCTCCGCTCGCGAGATCGAACGAGCGGATTCTGAACCCGCCCTTGTCCAGCACGATCGCTTGGTCCCCCGATCCGTGAACCGCCCAGGGTCCGAAGAGGACGGTGTCCTCCTCGATGCCTCCGCGATACCAAAGGGTCTCCGGCTCCCAGGCCACGAAGTGACGCGCAGTCGTGGGAGGCCTCCAGGCGGGGGGTCCGGGCTCGGCGCAGGCCGTTGCCAGCACGACGCCGATTAGTAGGCATGTGGGGTTCGCCGCTCCGTTGCGACGTGATCTTGGCGCGGGCAGGTGGACACCTCCGTGTCGGGTGGATGCGGGTGCGGGATCAAGGTCCTGACCTGACGGGGGACCACCTCAAAGTCGCAGGTGGGGCGGTCCCACACGATGTCGATTTGGGACGAATCTCCGACGCTCCCGCGCCGGTCGGCCGAGCCGCATGCCGTCAGGGAAGCACCGACACCTTGGGCGACTCCGGGGGCGACCCCGCCGCTCGACCCCGCAGCCGGCGCCCCATCCTGATCATCTCGACCGGGCTCGAGGGCGCCGGCTCGATGGCACGCAGGCGGGCCTGGTCGTCGTAGAGGAGGAGCAGGGGTCCGTATCGGTACCCGAGCCGACCGATCGCCCGCCGGTCTGCGGCCCCGAGAGCGACCGTAGCCAGTCCCTGCAGGTGGGGCGGCAGTCGTTCCCGCAGCCGCTCCACGCCGCTCGGTGTGGGTGACGCGACGCGCACCACCTCGACCCGCCTCCTGACGTCCGCATGGCCGAGGAGGTCGAGGAATCGGAGGTTCCCCGCGCAGTCGTCCGGATGCACGACGAGGATCCCCCGGAGCGGGCCTCCACTTGAATCGACGGGGAGCGCGAGCGGCGCCTGTGCTCCCACTGCGGTCCAGTGGTGAGCGGCCACCAGGACTGCTGCCCCGATGACCGCCCCCACGACCGTGTTCGCCGATCTCCGGCCCACAGTCGATCCCCTGCTCCTAGCCGCCCGGCGGGGTGCCGGGATCGTCGGGCTCGCTTCCCGACGGATCATCCTCGGTATCGTCCGGTGCCGGCTTGTAGTACAGCCACTTGTCCTCCCAACTGTGGCAGTCCTGCCAGCCGAGCTGGAACGGCCAGAGCGAGAACTTGAAGCCCGTCTCCCTGCACGTCCGCGTCAAGCTGCAGATCTGTTCGCTCCCCCAGCTGCAGGGAGCGCCCTGGTCCTGCGCCAACGTGGGCGACGATTCGAGGGAGAGCGCCACCACCGCGATGAGCGCGGCCGCAGCCCCTGCCAACGTCCGTATGGGTGTGATCATGTTTCGGCGTCCTCCTTGGTCGAAGGCTCTTCTGGTGCGGCGAGCCCCGCCGCGGACCCAGGCTAGGTGGGGGAGGGGTGCGCGCGGATGGCGAACGGGGCCCCGATGCGCGAATCGGCCACGCCATAGCGGGATGGGAACTGGCGGACCGGCGTCGCCGGCCCGATCCTGACCGTCCGGCTCAACGTGCTCCGGAGAGGGAGTCTGAAATCGACATGGACACGCTCACCACGAATCGCCGCCGATTCATCGCCTATTTCTCGGGCGCCGGGCTGACCTCGACGCTGCTCCCCGGGACCCTCTGGGCCCGCATGCGGGAGCAGGAAGCCCAGGAAGTCACCGCCGAGATGATCCGCGAGTGCGGCGTGATCGCGGGGCTCGACCTCACTCCGGAACAGGCCGAGGAGATGGCCGAGGGCGTGAACCGGAACCTCGAGGGGTTCGCTTCCCTCCACGAGCAACGACTCGACAACAGCGTGGCTCCGCCCATCTACTTCAGCGCGCTGGTGCCGGGCATGGCGGTCGACCGGGTAGAGCGGCCGTTCCGGCCGTCCCGGCCCGCCGGTATCACCCGTCCGTCCGACCTGGAGGACGCTGCGTTCTGGCCGCTCACCGCCCTCGGCGAGCTGATGCGCACGCGGCAGGTGACGTCGGTCGAGCTGACCCGCATGTATCTGGGTCGCCTGAGGCGCTACAACCCCACGTACAACAACGTGGTGACGTTCCTGGACGACCTCGCGCTGCGGGAGGCCGAGCGCGCAGACGCTGAGCTCCGCGCCGGCCGCTACCGTGGGCCGCTCCACGGGATCCCCTGGGGAGCCAAGGACATCTTGGCAGTGCCCGGCTATCCCACGACCTGGGGCTCAGACGCGTTCCGGAGCCAGGTCACCGAGCACGAATGCACCGTGGTGCGGCTACTCCGCGAAGCGGGCGCCGTGCTGATCGCCAAGCTCACGACCGGGGAGCTCGCCGGAGGCGACCGCTGGTTCGGCGGCCGCACCCGGAATCCCTGGGACCCGACCAAGGGATCGAGCGGCTCGTCG
The DNA here is from genome assembly GCA_024638305.1 of Gemmatimonadota bacterium. GTDB lineage: Bacteria > Gemmatimonadota > Gemmatimonadetes > Longimicrobiales > Gaopeijiaceae > JAHEKN01. The sequence continues at coordinate 2,728 of JAHEKN010000072.1, forward strand.
GCGGGGCCGGGCTCCGCCACCGTGGCCGGCTGCGTGGGATTCGCAATCGGGACCGAGACGAGCGGATCCATCCTGAGCCCGTCGGTCGCCTGCGGCGCTTCGGGGCTACGTCCCACGTACGGCCGCGTGAGTCGCTTCGGAGCCATGACGCTCCGCTGGACCGGGGATCGGCTGGGGCCGATGTGCCGGACGGTCGAGGACTGCGCGCTCGTGTTCAAGGCCATCGCGCGCCCGGACGAGCGCGATCCGAGCGTTCTCGACGCGCCCTTCAACTGGGACGCCGGGCTCGACGCCACCCGGCTCCGGGTCGCGTACTTTCCGGAGGCGTTCACGGACGATCCCCGGAAAGGCGCGGACTGGGTGGCCAACGACGCGGCCGCGCTCGATCGGCTGCGGGAGATCGGATTCACGCTACACGAGCTGGATGTGCCGCTCCGTGACTTCTCCAGCGATGGGCTCCGGGCGCTTTCGGCCGAGTCGGCAACGGCCTTCGATGCCTTCCTACGCGACGGACGTGAGGACGAGCTGACGCGTCCCGGCCGGGGCCGCGGCTGGCGCGTGAATCAGATGACGCCGGCGGTGGCGTATCTACAGGCGCAGCGAGTCCGCGGGATCATGATGGCGGAGCTCTCCGAGGGACTGGGCGAATACGACGTGTACGTGGTGCCCTACGGGGACGCGCGCGCCGGCCTCGCGGAGCGGGATCAGGACCAAGGCGGAGGCGGTGGCGGAGGTGGCGGGGGCGGGGCGCCGGAGCGGCGGTCCGCGACGTCGCAGCTCTTCCAGCTATTCAACCACGCCTGCTATCCCGCGGTGGCGGTACGGCACGGGTTCGGGGACGACGGGCTCCCGACGGGGATCATCTTCGTTGGGAAGCCGTTCCGCGAAACCGAGATCCTGACCGTCGCCAAGGCCTACCAGGACGCGACCGAGTGGCACCGGAAGGTGCCGGAGCTCACGGCGTAGGGGTTGGGGTCGGGGGTTCCCGCAACGGCAACACCAGCGCCGCACGGGTTTTCGTCCCGTCACCAACCGTTACGTCCACGGTGCCACCCGCCTGCGCCACCAGCGCGCGGCACAGCGCCAGGCCGACTCCGGCCCCGTGAGACGCAGCGTCGAAATCGCCGATCCCCGATCCCAGCGCCGGCCCGCCGTCCGTCACCGTGACGCGGAGGGCGCCGTGATCGGTGCGCGCGTCCACGTCGATCGGGCCAGGCCGAGCATGCCGGAGCGCGTTGTCGACAAGGATGCCGACCGCCTGACGGAAGACGAGCAGATCGATTCCGTGACCAGCCCTGAGGTCCTCGCCCACGACCAGGCGGATAGGCTTTCCCAGCGCGCTGGCCTCGCTGCCGAACGCCTCGATCTCCCGCTCGAGCTCGCCGCCCACGTCCACGACGCCCACCGGATCCCCATCAGCCCCATCCACATCTCCACCGCCGACGTCCCCCGCCCCGCCCGACGGCTCCCGGAAGAAACGCAGCAGCCCGTCGATCGACGCCAGGTTCCGGCGGAGCCGCAGATGGACATCGCCGAGCAGGTCGTCCTGCTCAGCGGGCACCGCGCCGATCACGCCGCGAGCGTAGTCGACCGCCTGGATGCCCATCGCGAGCGGCGCCCTGAGATCGTGCGCCAGCAGCGATACGAGCAGGCGATTGATCTCCGACGCGGCCTGGGCTTCGTCGCGGGCCCGTTCCGCGTCGCGCCGCCTCCGCTGGACGTGGAGCGCAAGCGCGAGCGATGCCGGGAGCGTGAGAAGCGCGAAGATCCGGTTGGGGATCCAGACCTCCTCCGGAGAGATGGGTGCGCGCCCGTAGAGGGCCGCCACCAGGAACCCGACTATGGCTGCCGCGAACGTGGCCCACGTGAGCCGGGGGGCGTCGGAGGCCGCCGTGGCGATGATGGGCACGCCGAGCAGGATCCCAACGACCACGCCCGCCGGAGTGAGCCAGTCGAGGACCACGATACCCACCACGAGGACGCCGTTCAGTGCCCAGAGGGCCGACTGTCCCCGCGCACGCTCGGGGAGGGGGCCGGTCACAGGGACCACTTCTTCCGCTTTTCCCAGAGCGTCTTTCGGGAGATGCCCAGCAGGCGGGCGACCTCGGCCAGGTCCGCGTCCGGATCGGCGGCGAGCGCAGCCTCGATGTAGCGTCGCTCCACCTCCCCCATGGTGAGCCCGAGCGGCATGGGGAGCGCCGCTCCCCCCGCCACCTCACCTTGAACGGCCGGCCTCGGGACCACGAGCGGCCCCCCGTCGTGGAAGATCAGTGCACGCTCCACGGCGTTCCGCAGCTCGCGGGCGTTCCCCGGCCAGGCGTGGTCGAGCAGTGCCGCGAACGACTCGTCGGTGAGCGAAGGCACCGGACGGTGGAACCCGGCGCAGGCCGCCTCCACGAAGTGCGCGCCGAGCTCGGGGATCACCTCCCGCATCGTCCGTAGCGCGGGCATCTCGATGGAGGTCACGTCCAGGCGATACAGGAGATCGAGGCGGAACCCGCCCGCCTTCACGAGCTCGTGCAGATCGAGGTTGGTGGCTGCGATCACCCGAGCGTCCACCCGGATGGGCGCGTTTCCCCCCACCCGCCAGATCTCCTGCTCCTCGAGGAACGTGAGGAGCTTGGCCTGGAGGTCCTGCGGCATGGCCCCGATCTCGTCGAGCAGGATGGTGCCGTGGTGCGCCATCTCGACCAGGCCGCGCTTTCGCTGCTTGGCGTCCGTGAACGCGCCCCGCTCATGGCCGAACAGCTCGGACTCGAGGAGCTGCGAGGGGATGGCCGCGCAGTTGACCTGGACGAAGCGGCCGGTCGCGCGCGACAGGTCGTGGATCGCCCGCGCCAGCAGGCTCTTGCCGGTGCCGGACTCACCCGTGATGAGGACACGAGCTCCCGGGACCGTGGCCACTCGCTCCGCAAAGCGCCGGACCGAATCGAGCTTGGCGTGCTCCCCCATCACGTGTCGGCCCGATCCGTCGCGACGTCGGGAAAGCCGCAACGCGATCTCCTCGCGGAGGGGCCGCTCCACGACCGCCCGCTCGATCAGGGCGAAAAGGGCGTCCACGTTGGCCGGCTTGGGAAGGAAGTCGGTCGCGCCCGCGCGTATCCCCTCGACCGCTCGCTCGACCGTGGCGTGGGCCGTGAGGATAACGACAGGGAGGGACCGGTCGGTCTCGCGGATCTTGGCCAGGAGCTCGAGGCCTCCGGCGCCGGGAAGCACCAGATCGGTGACGACGGCGTCGACGGCCCGATTGTCGAGAAACGCGAGCGCACCCTCCGCGCTCCGCTCCACATGGACCCGCACGTTGGGACGGCGCTCGAGCTGAGCCTTGACGAGGCGTGCCTCGAGGAGGTCGTCCTCGACCACCAAGAGCTCGAGCGGAGCCGATGGCATGGTCGTCATGTCTCCCGGCGGCGGCCGGCGACCGCAGCCTCCGACCCGGCGGGGCGGTCCCACCGGTCGAAGAGCCAAAAGTCGCGCGTCAAAGATCGCTCGTGCCCGCTGCCGGGGACAGTCGCGTGTTACCAAACGAAACGCGGGTTTCGAAACGTGACGCGGCACGGAAGGGTCACGTGACGGTAACCGATTGATTCACAATGATTTAACGTGACGCGCCAACGGGCACGCTTCGTGCTTTCTCTCCCGTGTTCCTTTGGTGGGCACGCGTAGCGCGGCCTGCCCCACTGTCCAAGAAGCTTCCGACAAGGGCACCCCGGCCGCGAGGCCGGTCCGCAAAGTCCCCGGTCTCCCTCGGGTCTCGATCGAGACGGCTGGACTACCGAAGAAGCCGCGCCGGCCTCGAGCCGGCACCCTGTCCCTCGGAGGACGGAAATGAAGCGGCTCTTCAGTCTGATTGCAGTCACCACCCTGGCGCTCGCGGCGTGTAGCGACTACGCGGGCAACGGGATGGTCATGGGTCCCACGCTCGACCCCATGCTCCAGGGCGCGGCGGACCACGTTCCGGGCTCGAACACCAGTCAGCACGTGGTGGGCGTCCAGTTGCTCACAGCGGCCGGCGTCGTTCCCGCACAGGTCCGGATCATCTGGCACAAGCACCCGGGCGTCGTGACGAACTACAACGTGCAACTCTACGCCAACTCGACGTGTTCCGACCCCGCGATCTTCGGCGGCGGGAACATCGCCGGAACGGCGCATGCTCTCACAGATCACCTCTACGTGGACTCGGATCCCGACCTCGCTGCAGGCAGCTACTGCACCAAGGTGAAGTCGCAGGCACCTGGTCAGCCCACCGGGTTCCGGGCGTTCGTGAGTGCCACCTTCACGGTTAGCGAGGTGCAGCCCAACCAGCCCCCCACGGCCGGATTCACCTACACCCCGACCAACCCCGACGAGGGTGAGGAAGTCGATTTCGACGGGACGGCCGACGACCCGGACGGTGACCCGCTGACGTACGAGTGGCGGATCGACGGGGTGCTGGTGTCCACGGACCTCTCGTTCCACCACACGTTCGACGACAACGGCACCTACGAGGTGAGCTTCACGGCGGACGACGGGAACGGCGGCACGGCCACCGAGATGCAGGACGTTATGGTGGCCAATGTGGCCCCGACCGCGACCTTCAATGCCGCCGACGTGGACGAGGGTACCGACATCAGCCTGTCGCTCACGGATGTCTACGATCCGTCGAATGCGGACGTGGCCGCCGGGTTCGAGTACGCGTTCGACTGTGGCGACGGCGGCGGGTACGGCGCCTGGGGCTCGGCCAGCACGGCAAGCTGCCCGACCACGGACGACGACGTCCGCACGGTGGGCGGCAAGGTGCGCGACAAGGACGGCGACGAGAACGAGTACACCCAGTCGGTCACCGTCTCCAACGTGGCTCCGACCATCCAGACCTTCAATGTGAGCTCGTACGGCCCGCTCCCGATCACCGCCGCAATAAACGTGTCGGGCGCGTTCACGGATCCGGGCTCGGGCGACACGCACACCCTGACACTCATGTGCGGTGGTGGTGTGGCCTCCGCGCAGGCCGCCGCGTTCACGACCGCTCCTGACGGCAACTACTCGGGCACGTGCACGTACGCTTCGGCCGGGATCTACACGATCGTGGTCACGCTGTACGACGACGACGGCGGGTACGACGAAGCCACGTCGGACTTCGTCATCGTCTACGACCCGAACGGTGGGTTCGTCACCGGCGGCGGTTGGATCGACTCGCCCGCCGACGCGTGCCATCTGCATGCGGCGTGTGTCGGGCTCACGGGCAAGGCCAACTTCGGGTTCGTGTCCAAGTACCAGAAGGGCTCAAGCATCCCGACCGGGAACACCCAGTTCCACTTCAACGCTGGCAACTTCCAGTTCCAGTCGACGTCGTACCAGTGGCTGGTGGTGGCCGGAGCCAAGGCCCAGTACAAGGGCTACGGCAACGTCAACGGCGTGGCCGGATACGGCTTCATCCTGACCGCCATCGATGGACAGGTGAACGGCGGTGGGGGAGTCGACAAGTTCCGGATCAAGATCTGGGAGGTCGCGGGCGGCATGGTCGTCTACGACAACCAGCTCGGGCAGGACGAGACGGGCAATGCCTCGACCGCCCTCGGCGGCGGCAGCATCGTGATCCACACGGGTGGCAAGAAGTAAGGTCGTCAGACGGGAGCCGGGTGGCGCCACGAGCGCCGCCCGGCGACTCGTTCCGGCCGCTTCTCCGCCGCCCTCCACCGTTCAACCATCAACCCGCACATCCCATGGACCGCCCGCTGCACTCGAGACGGCGAGAAGACCTGCCGATCCGGATGCTGGTGGTATCGCCCGAGGGTCCGACCGATCGGTTCGCGGTGGACCCGCTCGGACATCGGACCCCGGAAGAGTTCCCGCTGGGCGCAGCCGACACGGTGCTGTTCGTGCCCGATGAGACCTCGACCCGGGGTCTTCTCGTCGTCGGTGGCGAGGTGAGCGAGCTCGATTGGGGAGAGCCTGGGCGCGTAGGCGCGCTCGAGCGGGCTGCGGGCGAAAGCGCGGCGCGGACGGCTCGGGGGCGGAGGGCAAGATCACGGGAAGAGGCGCTGGAGGCGCTGGTGCTCCTGGCCGAGCATCTGGCGCGGCAGTCGAATCGGGAGCAGGTCCTCGAGGCAATCGCCGAGGGCGCGACGAGCTTGACGCTGGGGTTCGGCGCGGTGGTGTACGAGCGGCGCGGGGCGAACGGGGGAAGCGGCCATCTCGTGCCGCACGCCCATGTGGGGGCGCCCGGTCTCGGCCCACCGCTGCCGGCCAGCCTGCTCGATGACGGAGAGGCCCCTGCGGTCTACACGCGGGACCGGTTGCCCGAGAGCGCGGCCGACGCAAGAGCGGTGGTGCGGGCGTTGGACGCCGCGGACGCCGCGGTGGTGGCCTGCCTGGCGGTCGGTGAGCGCCACCTGCTCGCGGTCTTCGACCGCCGGCGGGAAGGCGCGTTCGACCCGTCCGCCTGGTATGCGCTCCGCACGCTGGCTCGGTTGGCCGACGCGGCGCTCGAGCGTATCGAGCTCAGGGAGCGGGTGGGCGAGTAGGACCTCGACGAGCCGCCCCCCGTCAGTTCCGATACCAGTCGAACCCCAGAAAGAACGCGTGCAGCGCGTTGGCCACCTTGGTCTCTCCGGCACCGGACGGATGCGGGTCGAGCCCGCCGTCCCGGAAGTCCTCGGGCAGCCAGAACATGCCGGTGGCGTTGGGCGTCGTAGCGTTGGCCCAGAGGTAGGGCCCCCAACCGATCCAGGGGGCGTCGGGCAGCTGGCCCGCCTGCCAGCGGCGGATGGCCGCGTTCACCGCCAGCCCGCCCTCGTACGAGAGCGGCTCCCCCCGCGCGGCTTGCCGAGCCTCCGACACGTAGCCGGCGTAGATCCGACTCGAGTGGAAGACCGCCTCAACGGACGGGAACTCCCGTCCGATTCGCTCCGACAGGTCGGAGATGTTGCTCACCAGATCGAAGTAGTCGGCCCCGGAGTCGGGCAGTGTGCGGCCGTGATCGGTGAACTGGTTGGCGTTCTTGGCCCAAACGACCTTCACCTGGTCGAGGCTGAACCCGGAGTCGAGCACGCGGTCGCGGCAGTCGTCCCAGAGGCTCGCCTTCTCGAGCCAGCGCTCGAGCGCGTTCCCCCCGCGCGCGCAGTTGACCAGCCCAATGGCGTCCGCCACCTCCGGATGGTCCGCGTAGAGCTCGATGAAGCGGCCGAACTCGAGGTTCCCGTTGCTCATCGAGATGGCGATGATGACGATCCGCCCTCCCGACTCGGTGACTGTCGGGATCCCATTGCCGACCAGCCCGCCCTCGAGTCCGAAGTAGTCGCCCTCCATCCCGTCGAGCGCGACCAGCGACGGAGTCGGTCCGGGAAGTGGATCCTGGTCCGCAGACGTGGGGGCGGTGTCGCATGCGAGCGCGGCCGCCACCGTCATCGCAACCGCGGTCTTTGCCACTGCCCCTGACGCGCCGCCGGGCCGGCGCTCCCCCCGCCCTGCTGTCCGTAGCCTCGATGCCCTGTTCACGTCCCACCTCCGCCTGGTCGATCTATGGTCACTGGGCCCCAGGGCGCTTCGCGGCCCGGTCCTCCGCGTTGCCTGACGCCTCTCTCGAGGGGATGGACGCGACAGCGGTGCCATTCGTTAAACGTCGTGGGCGGCCCCACGGCGCCAATTCTCAGGAGCCGAGGAGCTCCTCCCCGTAGGCGAATAGCGCGGGTGTCCCGCCGGTGTGGATGAGGATGACCCCTCCGTCTCCGAGCGCGCCCCCCTCTCGAAGACGAAGGAGCGCGGCCATGGCGCGGCCGGTGTAGACGGGGTCCAGGAGGAGCCCCTCCTTTGCGGCTGCCATCAGGACGGCGCGTCGCACCTCGTTGGACAGGAGCCCGTATCCCGGGGCCAGGAGGGCGTCGAATACGCGCACGTCGTCCGCCGTGACCTGGTGGGGGAGCCCGAGCATCGCCTCGGCGCCCCGCACGCACGCGCGCACTCGCTCGGACTGCGTTTCCGACGGCCGGCGCACCGCTACGCCGTGCACGGTCACCCGGCTCTCTCCCGCCGCACGCAAGCCCACGAGAAGGCCCGCCTGCGTGTAGCCGCTCCCGCTGGCCACCACCATGTCGGAGGGGTCGAACCCGGCTCCCCTGGCCTGCTCCATGATCTCGAGCGCGGCCTCCACGTATCCGAGAACGCCCAGCGGCCTGGAGCCCACCGCCCCTTTGACCACGTAAGGAGACTCGCCCTCCGCGCGGAGCGCCGCGGCACGGGCCTCGAGCACCCGGTCCGGCGCCGACTCGTCGACTACCGGTGGGAGATGCTCGACCCGAGCCCCGAAGAGCTGATTCAGCAGGACGTTACCGGTGTGGTAATAGTCGTCCGAGCGGCCGGGCACGCGGTCTTCCAGGTAGATCTCGCAGCGAATGCCGAGCCTCGCCGCCCCGGCGGCCAGGACCCGCACGAAGTTCGACTGCACAGCACCCGACACGAGCACGACCCCGGCGCCCCTGTCGACAGCGTCACCCAGGATGAACTCGACCTGCCGCACCTTGTTGCCGCCCGCCGCGAACGACGTCAGGTCGTCGCGCTTCACGTGGAGGGCGGGACCGTCCGTCCCGCCGCTCAACTCGGATAGGGGCTCGAGCGGGGTGGGCCCGTGGACCAGCGCCACACGGGGGAAGGCAGCGAGCGCTTCCCGAACGTCCATCTAGCGCTGGTCCAACTCAGACCGGAACGTGGTCAACAGATGGTGCACCACTCCGGCGGGAATCCCAAGATGGGCCTCCTGACCCCGTCGATCGCCGGCTTGAGCATCTCCCAGTCGCGCGGCGTGAACTCGGTCCGCCTGCCCAGCTGGTAGGCCTCGTTCAGGTGGCGCGCGGCCTCACGGAAGTGCACAGCGATCTGCTCTGGGTTGGACCGGGGACTCGCCGCCCCCAGGACCGCCACCACCGGTGCTCCGTAGACCGCCGCAGTGCCAAGCCGCCGCATGAACTCGCGACGTCCCGGTGTTCCCTCTCGTTTAGACTTCATCCTGCTCCTCCTGTTGAGGTGCCTACGATGATGCTTCGACGGGCTCGAGCTCCGGCCCGTCGTCCCGCACTTCCGTTGGTCGAGGTCGATCTGCTCCGTTTGGGCCGATGCCCTCGAGGAGCCCCATCTGGGCCCACGTGACCAGCAGGTCCCACAGGTCTGCTTCGATCCGGGCTCGCCGCTCGTTCGGAAAGACGCTGGCGAGCTCGTCGATCATCTCGTCTGGCGCGAGCCCGTCCACCAGGCAGAGCCAGGCGGCGGCGCCCACGGCGTTGAGGGCGATCAGTTGCATCTCGGGCTCGCCGCTCTCGAGGGTGTCGTCGTTCTCGAGCTCGGCCCGGAGCGCGATACCGTCGCCCAGGGGAAGGACCTCCACGGTTGAGAGTGGTTTGAGCTCGGGCGCCCCTGAGCCGACTTCCGGACACGCGGCGCTCGCGAGCGCGCGGTCGGTGGGTCTCATGAGCGGCAGAGCCGGAGCGAAACGATGGGCGTCCACGTCTGGCCAAACGCGCCGGAAGCCGCCAACGCGCGTCGGGTGCGCGCCGGGCTCCGCTTTCAGGAGCTCGGCCATGTCGGCGGCCATGCGGTCCTTTGCGGCCAGCACGACGGCCGCGGCCGCCGGATCGCTCTCGGGACTCACGTCGAGCGACGGAAACACGTTGAGCTCGAGCACCCAGGGACGGAGGTCCTGATCGACCAGGATGTCGGGACCCAGGAGCTCGAAGCAGCCGTCCAGGTGGGGGGTGGCGCCCCGGCTCTCGCGGAGCGCTTGGTCACGGCAGGCGATGACGGACTGGACGAGTGCGTCGCGCGTCTCCGCGAAGATGGGTTCGGGGTCGATGCCGGCGGCGTGGAGGACTTCGCGGTAGCCGTTCAGGTCGGAGTTGAGGCTCCCCCAGGCCACGTCGGTGTTCACCCGGTGGACCGCCGGATTGGTGAGGTGAATGCGGAGGTCGCTCAGACGGTCGGGGTCGGTGGTGAACCGGCGGCTGGCCTGCTTCAAGACCCCGTCGTCGTGCAGGTAGCAGACGAGCGGGTCGAGCGACGTGATCAGCAGCCAGAAGCGGAGCACGTACTTGCGGTCCCTGATCAGATGCGGCCCGTCCAGGTACTCCTGGACCACCCATTCGCCGGTGCGCGGGACGCTGTCCGGATCCCGCACCACCGAGATGCCGTGGCCCTGGCCTTCTCTAGGCGGCTTCACGATCCAGAGCCGCCCGGGCTCGGCTTCCGCCAGCGCGCGCCAGCGATCGTACTCCTCCGGAATGGAGAACGTGCGTGGGTGGAAGCGGAAGAATCCGGGCTGGCTGGTCCAGGCACGGGCCTGCGTGAGGTTCCGGTGGAAGCAGCCCTTGTGTCCGAAGGCGGGAAAGCCCGGGTAATGGTTGATCCGCTGCCCTGGCCGGAGCGCGGCGAACGCCGAGGCGGATGGAGGCCCGGCGTCCCAGAAGAGGTCCCAGTCCGTACCGCCCGTGGGCTCCCATCCAGCGCCCCGGAACGCTCGATCCAACCGCGCGGCCCCCCGTTCAGGCAGGTCGGGGTCGAGCTGGTACGTGTGGCACATGGGTGCAGCCCGGACGGTTCGAGGAGGCTTCCCCACTCCGTGGCGCTCGTGGCGCTGGGGGCGCTCGTGGCGCTCGGGGCGCTCGGCTGGACCTACAGGTTAGGGCATGCCACTCCGGCTTCGCCAGCAGGGGCTTTCAGCCGGCGGCGTCAGACCGGGACCGTCTCGAGCCCTTGGCCGGCCGCGGCCTGCAACTGACTGCGGTCCGCGGACACGAACCGATCGGTGCGCCAGGCGAGGGCCGCCGCCACGTGCACGGCATCCGCAGCGCGGAGGTCGTTCTGCTCCAGGAGGCCCACTGCCCCGGCAACGACCTCGTCATGCAGCTGGACGATGTCGATGTGAGCGACGTCCTCCATCAGGAAGGCCTTCATGCGCCGGTACTCGGCTGGGCTCCATACGTTGGAACGCCTCAGACGACTGAAGGCCGAGATCACTTCGGGCACGAGGGTCACCGTGACCCCTACCGAGGTCGCGCCAGCAAGCTCCCGCTCGACCGCCTCGCTGCCCGGTTCTTCGATGTACCCCTTGGCAAACGCCGAGGAGTCGAAGAATGCCCTCACGGACCTTCTTCCCGCTCCGCAAGAATCAGTGCCGAGAGAGAAACTCCCGGGATCGAGAGCCGAGGGCGTGGGCGCTTCCAGGCGGGCTGGGCCAGTTCCGTGTGCGCTGGGACGACTTCGGCGATGACCCTGCCGTTTCGGGAGATGAGCACGCGCTCGCCCCGCTCCACGTCGTCGAGAACGGCCGAGATGTTCTGCCGGAGCTCGGTTGAGGAGATGGATTTCATCGTTGGATCCGCGCGGAGATGTACATGTACGTACATTATTGTACATCATGGGCGATGGAATGGCCAAGCGAGCCGGAACCGGTAGGACGCCCACGCCACCCTTGGCCAGATGTAGCCACGGTGGCTACATTTCTGCATGCGCGCAGTCGGCATCAGGGAAATCAAGGACAAGCTGAGCAAGTACCTGGGGTACGTGCGGGAGGGTGAGACCGTGCTGGTGACCGACCGGGGCAAGGTCGTGGCCCAGCTCGCCCCGCCCCCCGTGTATGCACCGACCGCGCACTCGGACGACGAAGCGCTGGCCCGCCTCGCGGCCGCCGGAAAGGTGCGGCTGGCCGGCCGCCGGATCCCGAGTCCGGGCGAGGCGGCCGTGCCTGGTGCAGCAGGGCGCGACTACCGGGCAGCCCTGGACGAGGCGCGCTCGGAGCGGTCCCGGTGATCTTGATCGACTCGAGCGTCCTGCTCGAGCTCTACCTCGACAACGAACGCGCGGGCGAGGCCCGAGACATCCTGGATCGGCCGGAGCCCAAGGTGGCCTCCTGGCTCGTCATGGTCGAAGTGCCGATCGTCCTTCGGCGCGTATTCGACGGACCTGACGACGGGGCGGTACTCGCCGCCTGCCTGGACCGGTTCGACCGCGACATCGATGACATCGCGCTGGTCGACGCATGGACCGACATCGGGCTGCGGGTCCGCTCCGACCTGCGCTTCGCGCGGTGTCACTCGCTGGACGCAATCCATGCGTGCACTGCGCTGCTGCTGCGGGAGTGGACGGGGCGCCCGGTACGCCTGGCCACGTTCGACCGAAGGCTCGAGGAGCTCGGCCAAGAGCTGTATCTGAGCTAGCGGTCGGGGACCCGTCGCCTCCGACCCTGGAGCCGCCCCGCTCGATACGCGAACGAGTCGTCATGTTCATGTTGCGGGAAATCGTCGATGCGTACCTCGAACAGGAGACTCCGGGGAGGAGCGTCCGGGAGCGAACGGCCGACCGCAGGCGCGCGGTGCTCTGGCTCCGCACGCTCGGGCCGGCACGTGATCCGGATACGATCGGCCGCAGAGAGTGGGACGCCTTCATCGAAGACCGACTCCGGGGCACCATCGATTCCCGGGGCAGGCCGGTCGCGCCGGTCGCGCGTCGCCCCGTGCGCGCCCGCACCGTCCAGGCCGATTGCCTGTGGCTCGGAGCGGTCTTCGCCTGGGCCCGCGGCTGGAGGCTCGCTTCCGGTCACTACCTCGTCGAAGGACATCCGCTCCGGGGTCTCAGAGCACCGAGGGAGCGGAACCCCAGACGACCGGTCGCGACAGAGGAGCGCTATCTGGCCATCCGCGCGGTCAGTGACGACGTGCCGATGGAGATACGGTGGCGCGGCCGCCGGGAGCCTCAGCGCTCACACCTCTCCGAGGTTCTGGACCTCGCGTTCCACACCGGCCGCAGGCTGTCGGCGATCTGCAAGCTGACCTATGCGGATCTGCGCCTGGACGTAGGGCCGTTCGGATCCGTCCGCTGGCCCGCCAGTACGGACAAGCTGAGACGCGAGCTCGTGGTGCCGCTGTCGCCCACAGCACGGACGGCGATCGATCGCGTGCTGCGCGAGCGTCCACCGGGGTGTGACCGACCTGCTGCACCCCTCTTCCCCTCCCCGACCGACCCGGACATTCCCATGTCGCGTCACCTCGCGGACGATTGGCTCCGTCGCGCGGAGCGCCTTGCCGGAGCTCCGCCCCTGGACGGCAGCCTCTGGCATGCCTACCGGCGCGCGTGGGCCACTGCCCGGAAGCACCTGCCGGACGTGGACGTGGCTGCGGCGGGCGGATGGAAGGACGCCACCACGCTCAAGGCCGTGTATCAGCAGCCGGATCAGAAGGGGATGCTGGCGGCGGTGCTCGGAGGAGCTTCGGGAGGCTAGCAATGCTGGCGGGGCGCCGCGGTGTCGACACGACAGTCGTGCCACACGAACGTGCTCGTCTGCGGGCGAAACCGGACGCGCTCATCGTGGGTGCAGCCCAGGCCGAAGCGTGTACCCACATGCCGACCTGGTACCTGTGGGACGGTCAGGACATTGACGGGCTTCTGTTCGTGAGTCCGTTCACCAACCCGCCGGAACCGGTCCTCGGATTGCCACGCCCCGGGACCGGGCTCGTGCTCGGGTGTCCGCCCCCTAGGAGCCGGACTCGGTGTCCCGCTCCAACTCGGCCACGTCCACGAGATCTTGGGGCCGTCCCGTCGCTCGCTTGTTGGCCACGAGCTGCGATTTCCCGAGGGCGGGTACGCTCATGCCCTGGATGTCCACATGGACTCGACCGGTCCACGCCTCGGGCCAAGACACCCCCGTGATCGAGGTCAAGATGTCGATCCGCCGGGGTGGAATGCCTATCTCGCACACCACACACGGCTGCGCAAGATCTTCGGGCGTGAGGTCATCCAAGGGAGCGCCGAACGCGCGCAACGCATTTCGCACGCGCCCCGCGTTTGGCTCTGTGGAGCGCACCCAAATGTCCAGGTCTCCGGTAGCTCGAGGCCGTCCGTGAAGAGCTAAGGCATGTGCCCCGACGACCAGGAACTCAGCGCCCGCCTCTCGTAACGCGGACAACATCTCTTCGAAATCCTGATTCAAGTGCTCGCGGATCCTTGAGCAGCCACGCCTGCCGAGTGAGCTCCCAGACGCAACTGATGCGCTCGGCGGGAGTGAGGTGATCGGCGTCGGCGCTCGGCGCGTCCTCGAGAGTGGTCTTGAGGGTCGGTTACTGGGACCGGTCCATGGGCATGATACCCTCGCCTACGCGGCTCGTGCCGCCCAAGCCCGCCCGCTGCTGGGAACACGAGCGCGCTTGTGATCAACATAGCGCAAACGCTATATTCGTGCATGGATTTCCATGAAATCGTCCGAGCGGCCCGGCGTGGGGCCGGCCTCACCCAGGCGGCGCTGGCTCAACGCGTCGGAACCACTCAGTCCGCGATTTCACGGCTCGAGCGGGGTCACCTCAGTCCTACCGTGAGGCAGCTCGACCGGGTATTGGCGGCATGTGACACGCGACTGCGAATCGAGCTCGAGTCCGGCGAACCTCTTTCCGCGACTCCTGGGACCACGTCCAAATCGACGGCCAAGGAGCTGTTCGAGCGCGATCCCGTGGTCGAAGCCTACAAGAAGGACGTGGACCGCACGCTCCTCCGTACGAACCTGGCGCGCTCCATCGAAGACCGCGTGCGAAACCTCATGGCGCTCGAGCGGCTCGCGGAAGAAGCGCGGCGCGCGGGTGCGACTCGTCACCGGTGACGGATTTCGCGAAGCTGCTGCGCGCTCTCGCCGACGGTGGCGTGGAGTTCGTGATCGTGGGCGGGCTGGCCGCGACCATCCACGGCTCGGCCCGACTCACCCAGGACGTCGACGTCGTGTACGAGCGAGGAAGGACAAATCTGAATCGGCTGGTGCGAGCCCTTTCGCCGCTGAGCCCCTATCTGCGCGGTGCACCGCAAGGCCTGCCCTTCGAGTGGTCCGCAGCGACGCTCGAGCGGGGGCTGAACTTCACGCTCACAACCACCGCAGGAGACATCGATCTCCTGGGCGAGATCACCGGAGGAGGCCGCTATTCGGACCTGAAAG
>JAHEKN010000073.1 GCA_024638305.1 Gemmatimonadota bacterium
CCGCGGGCGATTAGAATACCAGTTCCCCTGGAGCCTCCCGACCGGAGTAGGGTCCTTGGCCACGACGCCCCGATTGGAGTTCGAGAAGGACATCGTCGAGCTCGAGGAGCAGATCCAGTCGCTCGTGGACTCGGCCGAGCGGAAGGGACTCGATGTCTCCGCTGAGTTGCAGGTGCTGCGGCGCAAGCTCGAGCGCCTTCGCGAAGAGACCTACGAGAACCTCACGCCGCTCGAGGAGGTGCAGGTCGCTCGTCATCCGAAACGGCCCTTCACGCTCGACTATGTGAGGATGATCGCCGAGGACTGGATCGAGCTGCACGGGGATCGGCTCTTTCGCGACGACGAGGCCATCGTGGGGGGGTGGGCTCGCATCGGCGGCCGCTCCGCGCTGATCCTCGGCCATCAGAAGGGCCGCGACATGAAGGAGAACCTGCGGCGTAATTTCGGCATGCCCCATCCGGAGGGATACCGGAAGGCGCTGCGGTTGATGCGGCAAGCCGAGAAGTTCGGTCGTCCCGTGGTCATCTTCATCGACACGCCCGGCGCCTATCCGGGCATCGGCTCCGAGGAGCGGGGAATCGCCGAGGCGATCGCCACCAACCTCCGCGAGATGGCGCGGCTGCGGACGCCGCTCGTGTCGGTCGTTATCGGTGAAGGCATGTCCGGGGGCGCCCTGGGGATCGGCCTCACCGATCGGATCCTGATGCTCGAGCACTCGATCTACTCGGTCATCTCGCCGGAGGGGTGTGCGGCGATCCTCTGGCGCTCCGCCGAGCATCGCGAGAAGGCCGCGTCGGCGCTGCGCCTGACGTCCGCGGACCTGTATCACCTGGGGGTGGCGGACGTGGTCATCCCCGAGCCCGACGGCGGTGCGCATGCCAATCCGGAAGCTGCCGCCGCCGCTCTGGAGCAGGTCCTGGTGGAGGCGCTGGACGAGCTGTGCGCGCTGGACGCAGAGTCTCTACTCGATGCCCGCAGCGCCAAGTACGAGGCCATTGGCGCCTGGGAGGAGCCGTCTTGATCGGCTTTGCCGAGGTCCGCTTCAAGGGTAGCCGCAAGGACTACTTCTCGTTCCGGGATCTGACCCTGACCCCCGGAGCCAGCGTGATCGTCGAGGCCGACCGCGGGGAGGACCTGGGCCAGGTCAGTGCGCTCGGATCAATCGCGGAGCGCAAGTGCTCGGGCTCGGGTGGATGCAAGACCCCGACGCCGGAGCGACGGGTCCTCCGCGTGGCGCGACCCGACGAGGTCGGGCGGATGCCTCACCTCAGGGTCGACGAGCGGCGCGTGCGATCCGCGACGCGTTCGTTGGTCGAGAAGCACGGCCTCAAGATGAAGATCACGGAGGCCGAGTGGCAGTTCGATCGTAACAAGTTGATCATCTACTTCACGGCCGACGGCCGAGTCGATTTTCGGGAGTTGGTCCGTGACCTGGCGCGGACCTTCCGGACCCGCATCGAGCTCCGCCAGATCGGCGTGCGCGACGAGGCCGCCCTCCTGGGTGGGGTTGGCCGCTGCGGTCGTGAGCTCTGCTGCTCCACCTGGCTGCCCGAGCTCCGGCCCGTGAGCTTGCAGTTGGCCAAGGACCAGCGGCTGTCGCTCAATCCGGCGCAGATCTCCGGCTGTTGCGGCCGCCTGATGTGTTGCCTGGTCTACGAGCACGACACCTACGTCCAGGCCCGTCGCCGGTTCCCGCGCGAGGGACGCGTGCTCGCCACGGCCCGCGGAGAGGAACGGGTGGTCGGTGTCGACATCTGGTCCGACACGGTCGTGCTCAAGAACGCCGAAGGTGAGCGCCGCACCGTCGAGCTCGAGAAGCTCAAGGCGGAAGTCGCCGACCTGACGGCCAACTGAACCGTCATCGATGAGCGCAGCCCGTTTCTATCTGACCACGCCCATCTACTACGCATCGGGTGAGCCGCACCTGGGACACGCGTACGCGACGCTGCTGACCGACACCATCGCGCGCTATCACCGGCAAGCGGGTGAGGAGGTCCTCTTCCTCACGGGCACGGACGAGCACGGTCAGAAGATCCAGGAGGAGGCGGACCAGCGGGGCATGGAGCCGCAGGCGCTCTGCGACGAGATGGCTGCCCGCTTCGCGTCGGCGTGGTCGGAACTGGGGATCTCGCACGATCGGTTCATCCGCACGACCGAGGCCGAGCACGTGGCGGTAGTCACCGCCGTGCTCCAGCGGCTCTGGGACGCAGGTCAGATTTACGAGGGTGAGTACGCGGGATGGTACTCGGTGACCCAGGAGCGGTATTTCACGGAGAAGGAAGTCGGCCCGGACCGGGTCGACCCCATCGCGGGGAAGCCGGTCGTTCGCATCGAGGAGACCAACTACTTCTTCCGGATGAGCGAGTACCAGGACCGTCTGGTACGGCACATCGAAGAAAACCCCGACTGGATCGTTCCGGAGTCGCGGAGGAACGAGATCCTCGGGTTTCTGAGGAAGCCCCTCGAGGATCTCTCGATATCGCGCCCCAAGAGCCGGCTGCGCTGGGGCATCACGCTTCCGTTCGACCCGGACCACGTCACGTACGTCTGGGTGGACGCCTTGCTCAATTACGTGACGGCTTCGGGCGCCATACGGCCCGGCGCCGATTCCGGGAATCGAGGGTTCGAGGACACGAGCGGGAGCTGGTGGCCGGCCGACCTCCACGTCCTGGGGAAGGACATCGTCACCACGCACGCCGTCTATTGGCCGACCATTCTGATGGCGTGCGGGCTTCCGCTCCCGAAGCAGATCCTCGCCCACGGCTGGTGGGTGGTGGAAGACCGCAAGATGTCCAAGTCGCTCGGCAACGTGGTCGACCCGCTGGCGCTCCGGGCCGAGTTCGGGACCGACGCGGTGCGTTGGTACCTCATGCGGGAGATGCCGACCGGTGGTGACGCCTCCTACACCCCGGAGCGTTTCCTCGCCCGCTACGACGAGCTCGCCAACGTGCTCGGCAACCTGGCCAGCCGAGTGACGTCCATGGTGGCGCGATACCGAGACGGCGTCGTGCCCAACGCCCGCGGCGAGGGCCTCTCGGCCCAGATCGCGGAGACGCTGGTCACGTTCCGAGCGGCCATGGACTCGCTCAGGGTGCACGAGGCGCTCGGCGCCGCGATGGAGCTGGCACGGACGGCCAACGGATACGTGGAGGAGTCGGAGCCGTGGGCTCTCCACAAGGACCCCGAGCGAGCCGATGACCTCGACGAGGCCCTGGCCAGCATGGTTCGGGTGTTGGTGGTCCTCTCCGCCCTGCTCGTGACCGTGATGCCGGACAAGATGTCCGACTTGGCCGGTCGCGTGGGCTTCGACGCCGCGCCCCAGTTGGACGAGGCGGCCGCGGTCGAGGTCGCGGGACGGGCCGTTCGCAAGGGTGCCCCGCTGTTCCCGCGCATCGAGTCGTCGCAGGCTGCGGGTGAGGGCGATTCGGAGTGACCCTTTCTTGACCCCCCCGAGCCCCTCGGGTAGCTTACGGCGAAAATTCCGCCATGTCTTCGAAGCCTCTGGAACACCGCGTAGTCGGCAGTCCCGGAGGCTTCGAGCAAGTAGACCTCCACCCAGCCGGGGTTGATGCCGCGAGAGAACTGGACCGTACTGCTCGTCCGTGGCGAGGACACGGGAGTCCGGCAATTCCAAGTGTCCCCACGTCGTCTCAAGGGTGCGGTCGTAGGGCTCATCACGGCGACGGTCGCTCTAACGGGCCTGTTGGTCGCGAACGGTATCGGGGCCACTGCCCAGGTCCGCAGCGCCCTGCTGACGCGGGAGAACGGGCTGCTCGAGCATGAGCTCGAGTCCATCCGCGGCCAGGTCTCGAGCCTCGAGGGTGTGGTGCGCGAGCTCGCGGCCAAGAACGAGGAAGCGCGGATGCTCGCCGGGCTGTCCCCCATCGACCGCGAGATCCTGGAGGTCGGAGTCGGGGGGCCGGGCGGACTCGACTTCACGGATCACCCACTTTGGGTGATCGACTCGGCGGCGAGTGTGCAGGCGTTCGCAGCCGCCTACGACCTGCGGGCACTCGAGCGACGAACCCGCCTCTTGGCCGAGAGCCTGGACGAGGCCACCGATTCCCTGCGGGCGCACCGCGATCTCCTCGAGTCGGTACCATCCATTCTGCCGGCGGAGGGTAGGCTGTCGAGCCGCTTCTCCCGCGCCCGGCTGCACCCGATCCACCACGAGCTGCTACCCCACGAGGGCGTGGACCTGAGCGCCCCCGAGGGCACGTCGATTCTGGCCGCGGCCAAGGGAACGGTAGTCCGCGCGCGGCGACTGTCCGGCCTGGGCCTGGCCGTCGAGATCGACCACGGGTACGGGTACGTGACCCGGTACGGACACGCGTCCGAGCTGCTCGTGCGGGAGGGGCAGCGGGTCGAGCGCGGCGACGTCATCGCGCTGGTGGGCCGAACCGGATTGGCTACGGCATCCCACGTGCACTACGAGGTCATCGTGGATGGGCGGCCCGTCAATCCGATGAACTACGTGCTCAAGGCCATTCCCTAGCGGGCACGTCGATTCTGATGGAGTAGCGAAGCGGGCGCCCGTGTGGTGCCCGTTTTGGTGTTGGAGCCAATGCCGACAGCACTTTCACTCCTCTGGCTGGTGGGGACCGCGCTCTGGACGGGTCCGCCCGCGCCCCAGGCGCCCCAGGCGCCCCGGTCGGCATGGCTGCGACCCGACACGGTTCTCCATCCTCCGGGTGCGGTGCCGCTGCTGATCAAATCGTCGCCGGCGGAGGGCCTCACTGCGATCCGCGTCTTCTTCCCGTTGGACGAGTCGTTCACCGAGGCCGGCATGGGGCGGATTCTCGCCCGAGTGGCCGCGGAGCGCGTTGCCGGTGGCGCTGCACGCGTGGGGGCCACCTTCGAGGCCATACGGACACCGGACGGGATCTCGTACACGGTCACCGGGGCGGACGAAGACTTCGACTACCTGTCGTGGATCCTGCGGCAAGCCGTGTCCGAGCCGACCGAGAGCGATGTCGTCGTGCGCCGCTGGTCGAGCCGCGCACGGCTCTCGCTCGAGCAGGCGCGGGAGACGGGGCGCGGTTGGGTCCAGGCCGACCTGCTCGGCCGTATCTGTCCGGAGGTCCCGCCGGAAGTCGGACTCTCGGCGCCCCTGGCCGGCGCCTCCCGGGAGGGCGTGCGTCGGTTCTGGCGGAGGACCCACACGCGGGACCGCGCCTCCGTCATCGTCGTCACCCGGGCGCCATGGCCGCTCGTCCTCTCGGCGCTCCGGACGCTGGACCTGCCGGAGGAAGCCGGCCCGGGGCCGGCGGGCACGACGGACGCGGTGGTCCCTCCGGCTCGCAGCCCTGAAGTACTACGACGGTGGTACGGCGAGGCACGGCCTCTCCCCGGCGACGCGCCGGCTGAGACGCGGGTATTGGGCGAGCTCCTGAGGACGTACGCCACGGACTCGGGGCGCGACTACGAGATCTTCCTCGAGGTGCGGCGGGCCCGCTGCAGTGCCGCGCTCCTGGCCATGGGCACAGCCTATCGGTCGGGAGATCGGGACATGCGGTCACGGATCAGCGGACTGCCAGAGTGGCTCGCGAACGAGGCGACCGAGGGGAACGTGCGTGCGGCGGCCGCTGATGCCCGGCGGACGCTGGCGCGAGGCGCTGCCGACCCGTCGGGGCTGGCGGCCGCCCTGGGACGGGAGGGTGCGGACGCCGGAGACCCGGACGGCCTCTCGCGCCTCTACGATCGGCTGGGTCTCCTCGGGCAGACGGAGATGGCGGCGTTTCTCGGTCGAATCTCGGCCCTCACTCCGCTGCGATCCGAGGTCCGGCCATGACGTGCCCCGACGCCGGCTCCGAAAATCGGCGCGGCGGGGCCAGGGGAGCCCCGTGCCGCGTCACGAGGGTCACGAGCGTTGCGAGGGTCACGAGGGTGGTGGGGTTCACGTTGACTCTCGCGCTCTGCACGGCCGGCGATACCTGGGCGCAGGAGCCCACTCCCCCGCCGGCACCCCCGGACGTGCCCGCACGGGCTGTGATCGTGGTCGACTCAGCCACCCATCTCGTCGGCGGCGCCATCCGAGTGCTGAGCGGCTCGGCCCAGGATCCGGAGGGGCAGGAAGGCGCTGCGGACGTGCTGGGACTCGCCCTCGAGCGCGTCCTCGCCGGCGCGCTGGCAGGCACGGCCACGTCCGCGTCGGTAACCGTGGAGCGGGGGGCGCTCACCGTGTCCTTCCTCGCGGATCCGACCGAGTGGGCGCACGCCACGTCGTTGATTCTCGAAAACG
Organism: Gemmatimonadota bacterium; assembly: GCA_024638305.1. Lineage (GTDB taxonomy): Bacteria > Gemmatimonadota > Gemmatimonadetes > Longimicrobiales > Gaopeijiaceae > JAHEKN01. The sequence goes on from JAHEKN010000073.1 coordinate 6,242, forward strand.
TGTTCACGCCGCCACCCCTGGTGGTGCTGGAGCAAGCCCGCGCCGATCACCTGCAGCGACTTCGCTTCGAGGCCGGAGCGCCGGTCCGCGATTTCAGCGAGCGGCGCTTCGCGATCCTCTTCGGACCGACCAGCGACTGGGCTCGCCCCGCTCGGGGAACCGTGGACAGCGTGCTGCGGATCGACCTCGGCACCCTGGCCTCTCGGTTGAACCGCGCCGACCGGGGCTCGTCGGCGTTCGCCGCGCTCGTGGGACCGATCGACCTGAGTGAGGCGGTGCGGCTGCTGGCGCGCTTCGAGGGCGCCGGCACCCCAGCGCCCTCCCCTGGGAGTCGCCCGCTCCGGTCCGGCTCCGGGCTCGCCTGGACCGAAGGGGATATGTACCGTGTGCCGGTCGAGATCACGTCCACGTGGGTGACGGTGGCGTTCCCCGCCCCTTCCGACCTGGCTCGCGACCGACTGGCCCTCCTGGCGCACCACGTCCGGGAGTACCTGTCTCCCGTGCCGGTACGGCCCGGGCTCCTCGATCCGCGCGTGGAGCTTCTGGATGCCCCTGGCGGTCCGGTGTTGTTCGTCACCTTCGCCGTCGCTCCCGACGCGGCCGAGCGTTGGGCGCTTCGCGTGATCGAGGTGGTGCGGCTACAGCGGGACGCTCCCCCGGACGAGCGCTTCTTCGCCTGGGAGCGCAGGCGGTTCCGTGCCGCGTGGCGGCGCGAGTATTCCGCACCGGACGCCCGAGCGCTGGCCGCGCTGCGAGAGCCCTCCTACGGAGCCCCCACCACCGGGGAAACCCGGATCGAGCAGCTCCGCGTTGCCGACCTCGAAGCGGTCGCCGCCGTGCTCGGTCCTCCGCGCACGCTGCTCTACGGACCCGATTTGGCCGGGCGCTAGATCCGCCCTGACGGCCCGTGATCGCTTGATCCGCATTCCGGCAATAGATACCTTCCGCCGCGTTCTGAACCAACCGAATGGAGTTGAAAATGCGGCGTGGGAAGCTCCTTGTGCCCGCTCTCTTTGCGGTCGTGGGGATCGCGTGCGGCCCAGGTCAGGCGGTGATCACCGCCGAGCTGGAAGTACCCGATCCCGACAACGAAGGGCAGACAGTGGTTCGTCCGGTGTCAGGCCTGGAAGTGCGGCTCTATCCGTTCGACCGGGACGTGGTATTCGACTCGCTGACAGCCGCCGCCGAGACACCGGAGCCGGCAATCCCGGACTCCCTCCTGCAGGCGCGCGCGCGGGTGGCCGAACTGCAGGGTCAATGGCAGACGGCACGCAACGAATGGCAGACGCTCCGGGACAACCTCCAGCGAATCAGTGGCGAGCTCGAGGGCCTGAGCCGTGGCGAGGCCCGCTACGTGGCGCTCTACAACGAGTTCCGTGACATGGAGGGCCGGGTCGGGTCGGCTGAACGGCGCAGCGAGGCGGCATTCAGCGCGTTCGATCAGCTTCAGCGGAGCATCATCGAGCGGTCGGAGCAGGTCCGCATCATGAGGGACAACTGGGCCGACGACGCCTTCGCGGACGTCGCGACCATCTTCGACGCTCGCCTGGACGCGTCCGGCCGGGACATCTTGTATGACACGACCGACGCCGCGGGCGTGGCGACGTTCGACGTACCTGCCGGCGAGTGGTGGGTGTACGCCCGCCACGAGCTCCCGTTCGACGAGCTCTATTGGAATGTCTCCATCATGGTCGAGGGGTCCGAGCCCGCGACGCTCCTGCTCGAGCGTGCCAACGCGGTGTTGCGGCCCAACCTCTAGGCCACGACTCAGAAGCGGACGCGCGGAACGTCGCGGCGGCCCCGGGGATCCTCCAGGACCCTCGGGGCCGCCGCGTTCCCGGAATAGCGCGTTGAGAGTCGAAATCCGATGAGCTCCCCTGGCGGCATGGACAATCCGGCGCTCGAGATCGACGGCGAACGGATCGCCTGGATCACGTTCGACGATCCCGACCGGAAGCTCAACGTCCTCACCGAACCCGTACTGCGCACGTTCGACGCGCGGCTCGACGATGCGTTGGAGGGGGCCACCAGCGGGCGCATCCGCGCCCTGGTGATCCGAAGCGGAAAGGCCCGGAGCTTCATCGCGGGCGCCGACGTGGCGGCGATTGCCGCCGTCGAGAGTCCCGACGAGGGTCGGGACGCGGCCACCACGGGCCAGGCCCTCTTCCAGAAGATCGCCGATCTACCCGTGCCCACGATTGCGGCGATCCACGGAATCTGCCTGGGTGGGGGACTGGAGATGTCTCTCGCCTGCTCCTACCGGGTGGCCTCCGATTCCGACGCGACCAAGATGGGCCTCCCGGAGGTCCAGCTCGGAATCCTACCGGCCTGGGGTGGGACGACCCGGCTCCCGCGCCTGATCGGCCTGCAGGCGGCGCTCGACATGCTGCTGACCGGGAAGACGCTGGACGGGCGCCGCGCGCTCAAGAGAGGGCTGGTCTCCGCCGTCGTGCCGGCGGAGCTCTTTTCTGGGGCCGTGTCCGCGTTCGTCGCGGCGCGGGTCGCGGGGGAGCCTCTCGACGGGAAAGACGGGCGCGGGCTCTTCACGCGTGTGCTGGACGACACGTCCGTGGGGCGCCGCATCGTACTCCGCCAGGCCCGGAAACGCGTCCTGGCGCAGACTGGGGGACACTATCCGGCGCCGCTCGCGATCCTCGACGTGATCCGGGAGACGGGCCACCGGTCGGTGGCCGAGTCGCTGGCCAGAGAGGCCACCGCGGCGGGTGAGCTCATTGCGTCCACGGTCGCCAAGAACCTCCTGCACGTGTTCGACCTGCGGGAGGCGGTGAAGAAGCGCCCGGGGCTGGCCCCCGCCGGCGCCCCGGTCGAGGCCATGAGCATCCTGGGGGCCGGGGTGATGGGTGGTGGAATCGCCCAGCTCGCGGCCTTCAACGGTGTCCGTGTACGCATCAAGGACATACGGCACGAGGCGGTATCCGGCGCGCTCGCCCACGCGCGCGGCCTATTCGACAAGGCCGTGGCACGGCGCACGTTGACGCCCTTACAGGCTGGCCAGCGCATGGAGCTCGTCGCCGGGGGCCTCGACTACGCCGGATTCGGGACGGCCGACCTGGTGGTCGAGGCGGTGGTCGAGCGCATGGACGTGAAGCGGGCAGTGCTAGCCGAAGCTGAACGACTGGTGCCCGCGGACGCGGTGCTCTGCTCCAACACGTCGTCGCTCTCGATCGACGAGATGGCCGAAGCCCTGGAACGGCCGGACCGATTCGGTGGCATGCACTTCTTCAACCCCGTGCACCGCATGCCGCTGGTCGAAGTCGTGCGCGGGCGGCGCACGAGCCCGGACACAGTGGCCCGGATCTACGACCTTGCCATCCGCTTCCGGAAGGTCCCCGTGGTCGTGGCGGACGGCGCCGGGTTCCTGGTCAATCGCATTCTGGGGCCGTACCTGAACGAGGCAGGATTCCTCCTGGGGGACGGGGCTTCGATCCAGGCGGTGGACCGAGCGGCGACGGCCTTCGGGATGCCGATGGGCCCCGCACGCTTGATCGACGAGATCGGCATCGACGTGGCTGGCCACGCCGGCGGCGCCCTGCACGAGGCCTTCGGCGAGCGCATGACGCCGGCTCCGGTTCTGACGGCTCTTGGCGCCACGCAGCGCCTTGGCCGCAAGGGCGGACTGGGCTTCTACCGGTACGAGCGTGATCGGGAAGCGGGCGTGGACGAGGCCGTGTACGCCGCACTGGGCGACTCCGTCCCCCGCGCACGCTCCGACATGGATCAGGCGGAGATCACCGAGCGCCTGATCCTGGCCATGGTCAACGAAGCGGCGCGTGCGCTCCAGGACGGGATCGTGGTGCATGCGGGTGACGTGGACCTGGCCATGATCATGGGCACGGGATTCCCGCCCTTCCGTGGGGGACTGCTCCGGTACGCCGACTCGCTCCATCCGCGCTCGGTGCTCGCGCGGGTGCAGACGCTCTTCGAACGGTGTGGCCCGCGATTCGAGCCGGCGCCCCTCCTCGAGCGACTGGCTGCGGAGGACCGCCTGTTCTACCAAGCGTTTCCGTCGGCCTGAGCGTGGCCGACGACCCGCCGCTCGTACGCATCCACTACCAGAGGCCGCCGGAGCGCGAGGACGTGTTCGTGCAGCACCTGCTGCACCAGGACGCCCGCGTACGCATCACGTTCGAGCCGGCCCTTCCGATACCGGCGCCGAAGTCGATCCACGGCCAGCCGGCCATGGAGCCTGGCTCGCCGGTCCTGTGGTTCACGTTTCCCGACACGTGGCACGACATCGGGCTGTTCCACCTGGCGGACGACACGTTTACCGGCGTCTACGCCAACATCCTCACCCCGCCGGTGTTCGCGGATCGCCACACCTGGTACACGACGGACCTGTTCCTGGACGTCTGGATTCCCGCGGGAGGTGACTTGAGGGTGCTCGATCGCGACCAGTTCCGGCAGGCGGTGGCCGAAGGCGCGCTCTCGGCGGCGCAGGAGGCGGGCGCTCTCGCCGAGGTGGCCCGCATCGAGCGGGACGCCCGCGCGGGCCTCTGGCCCCCGCCGATCGTGGGCGAGTGGGATCTGGCTCGGGCCCGGGCGGCGTGTCGAGACAGGGGTTGATGCGACCGCGCCGGGACGGCACCCCGACGCGAAGCCCAGGTCAGGCCGGGCGCTCGGACTCCAGCGCGGCCGAGCAGAGCCGGTCGACGTCCACGTAGACCGTGCGCAGCACGTCCGGGTCCTCGAGCAGGCAGTCGATCAACCGCTCGTGCCGCCCGATGGCATCCGCGGGCACGGTCACGACCTCGTGATGGAAGACGCCCTCGTCGGCGAAAAGAAGCCGGACCGTGCGCGTGGCACCGCTCACGTCCCGATGCCCTCGGCGGCTCGGTCGGAAACCGGCTCGGCCGTCCGTTCGGCTCCGCCGCCACCGGCCCCGGCGCTTCCGATCCGGCGCCACTCGGGCAGCGAGGCAAGGAAGATCAGCGTCATCAGGATGGCCGAGATCACGCACCACTGACACCAGGCGTTGATGACCGCCGCCTCCAAGTAGGTGAGGTAGCCGGAAAACGCCACGCCGAACGCCGCTCCCAGCGCGAGCAGCCTCGCGATCCAGGGCGATGCCGCGCGATCGGGCTGCAGGCCCGCCATGGCCAGAACGAACAGCGCCACGTATCCGCCGAGCCCGACCCCGGAAACCGGGAACGGACCGACCCATGCGTATCGGCTGGCCTGGACGGTCGCACAGTCGCCCACCCCGCAGACGATGGGACCCGTCCACCCCATGGAGTGGGCGAACAGATACACCGCCACGAAGAACCCGACGAGCGACAGTACCGCGATCGCCATCCGGTTGGTCGGGGGAATCACGCGAGTGCCGGGCCCGCGAGCCGGGCCCGCGTCGGGGCCGCGGAAAGAAAGCCGGTCAGTTGCCCGTTCCCTCGGCCAGCAGCCGCTCCACGGCTTCCTCGATGTACGGGAAGTCGGCGCTCGGCAGGCGGCTGGCGAAACCGTCGCCCCTGCTCACCATCACCGACGGCGTGCCGGTCACTCCGAGCTCCTCACCCAGCCGCATCTGCGCCGTGACCACATCCGCGTGCCGATCGCTCCGCAGGCACGAATCGAAGTCGCCCTTGTCGGCCCCCACGGCCTCCGCGTAGTTCCCGAACAGGCCGATCGGAGATCCATTGCCGGACCAGATGCCCTGTTCGTCGAAGAGCTTCTTGTGGTACTCCCAGTACAGGTTCTGGTCGGCCGCGCAACGCGAGGCGCGGGCCGCCAGGAACGCATTGGGATGGATGGCGATCAGCGGGAAGTCGTAATAGACGAACTTGGCCTTCCCTTCGGTTATGTAGGCCTGATCCACCAGCGGCTTGACCTGCCGGGCGAACATTCCACAAGCGGGACACTGATAGTCCCCGAACTCATAGATCGTGACGGGCGCGTTCGGGTCCCCCTGTACCATCCCCTGCGCCATCCGCAGGAGCACCTCGGGGTCGTCCAGCCCTTCGACCACCACCGGAGCGGCCGCCGCTTGTCCGCGCACACCCACCTGGTACCCGACGATGACCAGTCCGAGGACCGCGATGCCGCCAATGATCCAATAGAAGCGGTTGAGACCGCCCGAGGTCTTCTGCTTTGCCACGTTCCGCTCCGCGTAAAGGACGGTTGCAGAGGAGTGAGTCCCGGGTGCCCATACGTCCGGGGAACCGGAAAGTTGCCCGTTCCGTGGACCGGATTCAAGCTCTCCCGGGTTGGCCGCAGATGGCGTCCAGCGCGCGATCCACGTCCGCGAAGCTCTCCAACAGCAGGTCGGGGCCGGCTTCCATGAGCGTGCGCCGGTCCACCTTCCCCGTGGCCACGGCCACCGTCCGCGTGAAATGCGCCCGCCCGCAGGCGATGTCTCTCGGAGTATCGCCGATGACGACGACGTCCTGGGACACCCAGTCCGCCCGCCAATGCCGGCGGGCACGCTCGATCGCCACCCCGGGAAGCTCGTTCCGGTGCTCGTGGTCGGAGCCGTAGGCACCCACGGGGAACCAGTCGGCCCGGATCCCGGCGGACTCGAGCTTGAGGCGGGCACCCCCCTCGACGTTGCCCGTCACGAGGCCGAGTGCCACCTGCGAGTCGGCGCGGAGCCGATCCAGCAGCTCCTCGACGCCGGGAAGGGGAACCATCGGGCGGGACGGCAACCTCGTGCCCAACTCCGCCAGGTAGACCGCCCAGAGATCCTCCAGACCGCTCTCGATGGCGGCATCGTCGAAGCCGGCCAGGCGGAGCAACTCACGCGCGATCTGGGGGTCGGTCTTGCCAGAGAACTCGTGGCCAGCGATTGGCCCCGCGGTCCCGAACACCTCGAGCATCGCAACGTGAAAGGCCTTTTTGGCCGGACCGCCGCTCACCAGGGTTCCGTCGATGTCGAAGAGGAGAAGCGCTCGCAAGGCTGCCGACCTTCGGGGAGTCGTGGGCCGCGCGGTCTACTCCTCGCGCCGCACCGCACGGGTGATCGCGACCTCCAGAGTGTCGCGGGCCGCAGTCCCCAGCGCCAGCACTTCGGCGGCGGAAATCCGCTCCGGGCGCTCGGCGGTGGACAGCGCAAATACCATGTCACCGTCGAACGGCGTATTGACCGGTGAGATCCGCCGTGCCAGCCCGGTCGCCGCGATTCGCGCCAGGCGCGTCAGGGTCCCGCGGGAGAGCGGTGCGTCCGTGGCGACCACGGCCAGTGTGGTGTTCACTCCTGCGAGCTGCGCGACGGGCAGGCTAGCGGGATCGGATTCGCGAAGCACGCGGCTGGTGTTCACGAACACGCCGTCCTCGCCCGCGGCGCCCGCGAGGACGCTACCCCATTCGTCCAGCACGTCCCCGAATGCGTTGACCACCACCAGGGCGCCCACGGTCCAGGACCCGATGGTCGAGGACCACGACCCCAGCCCACTCGGTTGCCCGGTCCCATGCCCGCGTACCTTCCCCACCGTGGCGCCTGCGCCCGCGCCGCTCCGGCCCTCCAGCACCGGGTCCGCGCTGGCGGCGTCGCACGCCGTCCGGCCCATGGCAGCATCGGGACGGGGCACCCCTTCCTCCAGGTCGAAGATCACGGCCGACGGGACCAGGGGCACCAGCGAGCCACCGACCCGGAAGCCCTTCCCGCGCTCCTCCAGCCACGCCATGGCTCCGTCCGCAGCCGCAAGGCCATACGACGAGCCCCCCGAAAGCACCAGCGCATCGACGTGCGGCGCCACGTGCTCGGGCGAGAGAACGCCGAGCTCCCGGCTCCCCGGCGCCATACCGGGCACGTCCACCGCGGCGCGGAATGGACCCAGGATGACGGTGCACCCCGATCGCCCTTCGGGCTCCGCTGCGTGCCCTACTCGAATGCCGGAAACGTCGGTGATGGACCGACGCTCGCTCTTGCGATTCACAACTCCCCCTCGCGTATCGCCCGTGTCGCCGGCCGACGCGACGAGCCGGCTACAGCAGATCGGGCACGACCGAGGGGTCCAGGTTCCCGCCGCTCAGCACGGCAACGACGCTTCTTCCAGCGAGCTCGGAGCCCACCGCGCGCAACGCTGCGACGGTGGCTGCACCCGAAAACTCCACGGTCAGCTTGCAGCGGAAGAGCAAAAGCGAGGCCGCCCGCAGGATGTCGGGGTCCTCGACCACCAGCACGTCGTCGAGCAGATCGCGCGCGTGCACGTACGTGAGGTCACCCGTGCGCACCGGCGCCAGCCCGTCTGCGATGGTGTCGATCACGGGGAGTGTGATCGGCCCACCGGCGTCGAGGGCCGCCCTCATGGACGCGGCCCCCGCGGGCTCCACTCCGTAGATGCGGGCTTCGGGGCGGAGCCTCCGCAGGGCCGCTGCGGTCCCGCTGGCCAGGCCACCGCCCCCGATCGGCACGAAGATGGTGTCGGCCTCCGGCCAGTCCTCGTGGATCTCGAGACCGACCGTTCCCTGACCCGCGATGATGCGCTCGTGGTCGAACGGCGGCACGATGTGAAGGCCCTCCCGCGCGGAGATCTCCTCCGCCCTGGCCTTCCTTTCGAGCGACGTGGTTCCCTCGAGGACGATCTCCGCTCCCAGCCGAGCCGCTCCCTCCCGCTTCACGGCAGGTGAGGTGGTCGGCATGACCACGACCGCTCTAACCCCTGCCGTGCGGGCTGCCAGGGCGACGGCCTGCGCGTGGTTGCCCGAGGAGTAGGTGATGATCCCGCGCTCGAGCTCGGCCGGGGCCAGCTGCGACACGTAGTTGTAGGCACCACGAATCTTGAAGGACCCCGCCCTTTGCAGCGACTCGCACTTGAGGCGGACGTCGGCGCCCACCTCCTCGGACAGGACGTCGGAGACCAGCAGAGGCGTTCTGAGCGCGACCCCGCTCACCCGCTGCGCCGCCCGACGGATCTCGTCGAGCCCGACCAGGGCCGGGGGGGCGGAGCGCTCGACCGTCACTCGTCTTCCGCCGCCTCGACGCTCCCGTCGGCCGGCCCGGCATCCGCTTCCGCCGTGGCGCCATCTTCGGCATCGGCTTCGCCGTTTTGCTCGTCGCCGTCTTCAGCGTTCTCGCCGTTCTCGCCGTCTTCCGCGTCGTCCTCGATGATGATCCGGGCCAGGTCGACGACGTCGTCGCCCTCGTCCAGATTCACCAGGCGCACGCCCTGCGTGGCCCGGCCGATGACACGAATCTCCTCTGCGCGCTGGCGATTCACGACCCCGTTGCGGGTGATGAAGACCAGCTCGTGTTCGTCCGTGACCGGCTTCACGCCCACGACCTTTCCGGTCTTCTTGTTGGTCTTGAGGTTGATGACGCCGTAGCCGCCACGCTGCTGGAGGCGGTAGCTCTCGACCTCGGTCCGCTTGCCCATCCCGTTCTCGGTGGCAACGAGGAGGGTCGCGCCCTCGCGAATGACGACCATTCCCACCACGAAGTCCCCCTCACGGAGGTTGATCCCCCGCACACCCTCGGTGGCGCGACCCATGACTCGGGCATCGGCCTCGCGGAACCGAATGGCCATCCCGTTGTGCGTGGCGAGCATGATCTCGTTGTTTCCGTCCGTGATCTGCACGTCGATGAGCTCGTCGCCGTCGCGGATGTTGATGGCGTTGAGACCCACCGCGCGGACGTTGCCGTAGGCGGCAAGGGTCGACTTCTTCACGACGCCCTTCCGGGTGCAGAACATCAGGAAGCGGTCCTCGGAGAACTCCCGTACCGGCACGACCGCCGCGATCTCCTCGGATGGATCGATGTTGAGGAGGTTCACGATGGGCTTGCCGCGGGACTGTCGGCTGGCCTCGGGGAGTTCCCAGACCTTCATCCAGTAGCACTGCCCGCGGCGGGTGAACACCATCAGCGTGTCGTGGTTGGAGCCCACGAACAGGTGCTCGACCCAATCTTCGTCCTTGGTGTCCATGCCACGGAGCCCCCGCCCGCCACGGCGCTGGGCACGGTAGGTGTCCATGGCGATCCGCTTCACGTAGCCCTGGTGACTGACCGTGATCACCATCTCGTCGTCCGCGATCAGGTCCTCCATCGAGAAGTCGACTCCGGCGTCCGTGATCAGCGTGCGCCGATCGTTGCCGTAGCGCTCCGCCACCTCGGCCAACTCGTCCTTGATGATCCCCATCCGGACGTCGCGGCTGCCCAGGATGCGCTGGTACTCCTCGATGTGCTGCCGCACGTCCGCCAGCTCCGCCTCGAGCTTCTCGAGCTCGAGCCCCGTGAGCCGGGCCAGCCGCATGTCCAGGATCGCCTGCGCCTGCACCTCCGACAGCTCGAAGCGCTCGCGCAGCCGGGTGGAGGCCTCCTCCGTGTCGCGCGAGCCGCGGATGATCTCGACCACCTCGTCGATGTTGTCGACGGCGATCTTGAGACCCTCGAGGATGTGCTCGCGTTCTTTGGCCTTCCGGAGGTCGTACTCCGTCCGGCGGACCACGACCTCGTGCCGGTGGTCGATGAAGTGGAGCAGGAGCTCCCGGAGCGGCATCACCTTGGGAGTGCCGTCCACGAGCGCCAGCAGGATGGTGCCGAACGTGGACTGCATCTGGGTGTGCTTGTAGAGCTTGTTCAGCGCGATCTCGGGAATGGAGTCGCGCTTGAGCTCGATCACCACCCGCATCCCGTCCCGATCGGACTCGTCGCGCAAATCCGAGATCGAGTCCAGCTTCTTGTCCCGCACGAGCTGGGCGATCTGCTCGATGAGACGGGACTTGTTCACCATGAAGGGGATCTCGGTCACGATGATCCGATCCCGTCCGCTCGGCATCTCCTCCACGTATGCCGTCGCCCGCATGACGATCCGTCCGCGGCCCGTCCGGTACGCGTCCTCGATGCCCGAGCGACCGCAGATCATCGCGCCGGTCGGGAAGTCGGGTCCCGGCACCAGGCGCTCCAGCTCCTCCTGGGGCAGCTCCGGATCGTCGATCATGGCCCGGGTGGCGGCCACGACTTCGCGCAGGTTGTGCGGCGGAATGTTGGTGGCCATCCCGACGGCGATCCCGGAGCTCCCG
>JAHEKN010000252.1 GCA_024638305.1 Gemmatimonadota bacterium
GTCGTCGGACCCTCGGCCTGTGCTAGAGTACCGCCGCTCGCGCTGCGCAAGATCACATCTGTCCCCATCGTCTAGCCAGGTCAGGACTCCAGCCTTTCAAGCTGGCAACACGGGTTCGAATCCCGTTGGGGACACCAGTATTCTCATAGGTCATTGACCCGAAGTACGTTGTAGGGATCTCCGGGCGGATCCCTGTTGCTGTCCCGTTCGCTCCTGTCCCACCCGAGAGGCGACATGAGCGGTTTCATCTGCTCGGGTCATATGGTTCGAGACCTCGGGGGGAAGTACCACCTCGTCTTCTAATAGAGCTGTAGCCGCACTCGACCTAGGAAGACGGGAACGTCTCGGTCCCAGGAGCGTTACTGAGGGTGGACCTCGTTCCGGGCACCGACCTCGTTGAAAGGAGTCAAATCATGCCTTCCTCCATTCCTCTGTCCCCGATCTCCGCGAGCCGCCGAATCGTCCTCCTGGCCGGACTCGTCTGGGCCGTCGTGGCACCAAGCGTCAGTGCGGGGCCGGCACCCGATCGCGCCGAAATCCGAAGCGCCGCGGAAGAGCTCGCAGACCTTCTCGAAGGCAACTACGTGTTTCCCGAGATCGGCTTGCTCTACGCGGCGCATCTTCGCGAGCGGGCGGCCGGAGGTGCGTACGACGGCGCCGCCACCGCCGAGAAGCTCGCAGCCCAGTTCGAGACCGAGCTCAACGCCGTGTACGAGGATGCTCATCTGCGGGTAGGGGCGACCGACTCGGCGGATGAGAGACGGGGCCGAGACGGGCGGGGGCTGGGGATTCCACAGGGTCAGGCGCTTGCCGGAGCTCGGTGGATCGCTGATGAGATCGCCTACGTGGCCGTGACTCTGCTGCCGGGAGATGAGGTCAGCCAGCAGCAGATGGCCGACTTCCTCTCCGAATACCAGAGTGCTCGGGCTCTGATCCTCGACCTACGAGCCTGCCCCGGTGGAACGCTGCCGGTGATGGACGTTCTGTTCTCCCACTTGTACGCGGAGCGCACGCACCTCGTCACCATGGACACGCGGGTCGAGGCTGAGCGACAAGAGGGTGCGATCTTCTCTGGGTTGCCGACCCTCACCCGGGAAGAGGCTCCCGACGGGCTCGTGCGCCGCTTTCACTGGGCGGAGCCCAAAGATCCAGTGAGCCCATGGGTTGACAGGCCGGTCTACGTTCTCACCGGCGACACCGGTTCGGCCTGCGAGCACCTCTCGATGGCGCTCAAGGTCAGCGGGCGAGCCGTGCTGGTGGGTTCAGCCACCATGGGAGCCGGTCACTACGGAAGGGTCGAGCACTTCGCCGGTGGAAAGTACGAGGTCTTCGTCCCGGTCGGCCGTACCTTCGATCCGCACACCGGTCGCGACTGGGAGGGCACCGGCGTGACGCCACACCTCGAAACGCCTGCCGAAGACGCCCTCGATCGCGCCCTGGCCGAGCTCGGAGTGGAGCCCGAGGAGTCGCCCACACTTGAGGACGCCGAAGGCTACGTGGGCCTCTACGGCAATCGCCGCATCACGCTGAAGGACGGAACGCTCTACCTCCAACGCGTTGACGTGCAGCCGGAAGAGGAACAGGCCGACGGCCGCTCTCGGAGGATTGCTCCTAAACTCGAGCTGCGACCGCTGGGCGGGGAAGAGTTCGAGCTTCCCCGCATCCCGGGCGCAAAGGTCCGTTTCGATCGCGACGAGGCCGGGCGCGTCGTCAAGCTCGCCGTCCGGCAGCGCGACGGCAGCTGGGAAGAGGCACGGCGGTCGCCGGGCGATTGAGGGAGGGTGAGTCGCTTCCGGCGCTGAGCGGTGTCCCAAATCTCTCCCGTGAGGGTAACCATTCTGGGACTCCCTTCCTCCCCTTGGGCACCTAGCACGGAGGACCTCGACGAGGTACTGAGGTTGCTGGAGCTCTCCGAACCACGCTCCAGCGCTCCGCCGCTATCGACCGGACGGCAGCGGCGGATTCAGATACTGGAAGGCAGTCCGAATCACACGGCGGGCGATTCCCTCGCGCTCGGCCTGGTGGTCGCTTCGCGAGGTGACTACCACGATCCGAAGGTCACTGTTCTCGGCCCAGTATGCGACTGCGTTGAAGATCCCGTTGGATCCCGCTGGGCCCATCACCCGCTCGCCGTCCGGGAAACCACCAAGCGCTCGTCGAGGTAACGGCGCTGCATCTCCGGACCCAGAAAGCGACCGTCGCCGAGGCCGCCGAGCCAGAGCACTAGATCGTCCACCGTGGTCAGTAGGCCGCCGGCCGCCTTGAGGTTCCACGATGCGCCGTCCGGACCCCACATGCCGTCGAGCAGTGGGGATCCCCAGCGCTTGCCGCCCTGACGGCAACCCTGGGCAAAGCTCCGCTGCCGCCCGTCTGTGTACCAGTAGCCGGTCTCGGTCATCCCCGCCTTGTCGAAGATGCGAGAGGCCAGCAGCTCCTCATAGCTCTCACCGGAAGCGATCTCCAGAACTCCCCCGAGCAGGTTGTAGCCGAGATTGGAGTACACCTCGCGGCTGCCCGGAGCGAAGATCAGCTCGGCTTTGGCGGAGCGCTCGATCAGCTGGACTCGCGACATCCGAATGTAGTCGTACTCGACGGTGTAGGGCACCGCGCGGCCGCGCTCGTCGATCAGGTCGGGCAGCCCGGCCGAGTGGGAGAGTAGCTGTTCCACCGTGATGGCGGCCATCTTTGGCGGCAGACCTTTGAGGTACCTACCGATCGGGTCCTGGAACGCCAGCGCGTCTTCCTGCACGAGGACGTAGGTCAGTAACTGGGTGAACTCCTTGGTGATGGATCCCATCATCACCAGATGGTCGGCGGTCATTGGCGTCTTGCCAGCGCAGTCGGCGTGACCGAATCCACGCCGGAAGCGCGTCTCGTCCCCCTGGGCGACCAGCACGACGCCAGCTGCACCCTCGGTCTCGATCTCGTCGATGTAGGCGTCGAGGGCTTCGTTGACGGGGTCACCGGGCAGGGCAGCCGTTACCAAAGGCCCTAACACCGCCAGAGCGGGAATCAGCCAGCGCATGACTTACCTACGCCCCACGGCAAGGTTCGGGAAGGCAAAGGCGCGACAACGGCGCCATCTCCTTCCGTGACCGGTTAGTCGGCTTGGGAGGAGCCTGCGCCGCCACCCACCCTTAGACGGGGACGATCCAAGGCAACTCTTTCGTTTTCGAGCGGTCCATTCCCCTTGGGGACACCACTTTATGTACAACTCCTGAGAGCAACGGTTTGACGGTGCCGACACCCTCGAAAGCGTAGTGCTCTCCCTCGGGTCTGACGGTGAGCTTGCCGTCGATCAAGCGTCCGAGCGCCTGCCGCGCTTGTGTCGTGTTGGCGGCTAGGAATCCGCGCCAGTCCGCAAGGTAACTCTCCAACTGGTCGCGCTTCTTTGAGGCGTTGTATCGAATCACTCCGCGATAGAGCGGACGGCGTAGAACTTCGCGCACACTCGACGCCGACCACCCACCGACGCGTGGCGGCGGCCAAGGACCACGACCCGACGGCGCGCCGGGATGCCGAGCGCGAGGTCGCGACGCTCACCGATGCGATCACTGCCGCGACCGACGGGTGGGGGTACTTCCCGGTGATCGGTCCACAGGTGGCCCGTTCCTGGACTGGTTGATCCCGGGGTTGTGAACGATTAAACTATTCGTTCAACATGTCCGGACGTCGTCAGGAGATCATGCGCGCCTTCGAGGGTCTCGTCGCCCAGTTCGGCTTGGACCGGGTCAGTATGAAGGACCTCGCCCGGGAGGCCGGGGTGAGCGTGGGCGCGATCTACCTCGAGTTTCCGAACAAGGACGCCCTTATCCTCATGGTGGAGGAAAAGTGGCGGTCGCACGTGGCCCAGCGGAACGCGGCCATCGTGGCCGGAGACCAACCTCCGGAAGACAAGCTCCGCGGCATTCTTGTCGAGCATGCCGCGGCCTTCAGCCAGATCGTGCGGCAAGACCGGGCGGCATTCGAACTGCTGTCCGGTGCCCAGCGCCTTCGCTACCTGGGCCGCGCCACGGCCGATACGCGGAAGAAGATCTTTGAACTGATGGCGGAGAGTGCCGCCGGCGTTCTCCGGGAAGGGTGCAAAGCGGGGTTCTTCGCCGTGGATGACCCCGAACGAACAGCCCGACTCATGGTCCAGGCCGTCGCCGAGCACTTTTCGGCCCCGGAGGTGGCGAAGCGGCCTCACGACGAAGTGGTCCGGGAGGTGGAGGATATGTTCGCCCTGTTGATGAAAGCGATCCGTGCCCGAT
>JAHEKN010000253.1 GCA_024638305.1 Gemmatimonadota bacterium
CCGCCGACGACTGCGAGGTCCCCAACCTGACCCGCAAGCCACTGGACGAGATCCTCCAAGAGCCCGTAGACCGGCCGCAGGGAGATTGAGGCGGCAGCCGTCGCCGAACCCGTGTCGTTGCTGCGAGGCGCGCCGGGGCGTGCTCTCGCAGGGGGACTATGAACTCAGACGAGGTCTTCTTCTCTTAGGCCGAAGACGGGGTGGCGGAGGCGGGAGAGGGCTAGCTTTTCGATCTGGCGGATGCGCTCGGGGGTGAGCTTCAGCTCGGCGCCGATGACGTCGAGGGCGTGGGGGATGCCGTCGGCGAAGCCGTAGCGGAGCTGCAGGATGCGCTGCTCGCGGGGCGGGAGGCGGTCGATGGCCTCCTGGAGCGCGGCGCCGATGGCCAGCGCCTCGGCCTCGGCGTGCGGGTCGGGAGCGTCGGCGTCCTGGATGAAATCGCCCAGGTAGGCGCCGTCCTCGCCGATGGGCCGGTCGATCGAGTCCGTCTCGACCACCGACAGCGCCTTGGCGACCTCGAGCAGATCGATGCCGGTCTCCTCGGCCAGCTCGTCGGGGGTGGGCTCGGTCCCCGACATCGACCGCAGCGTCGACTGGGCCGCCTTCACCTTGCCGATGGTCTCGTGCAGGTGGGTGGGGATGCGCACCACCCGGGACTTCTCGGCGGCGGCGCGGCTCAGCGCCTGCCGGATCCACCACGTGGCGTAGGTGGAGAACTTGAAGCCCTTGCGCCAGTCGTACTTCTCGACGGCACGGATGATGCCGAGGTTGCCCTCCTGGATCAGATCCAGCAGGTCGATGCCGGAACGGCCCGAGTAGGCCCGCGCATTGGCGACGACCAGCCGCAGGTTGGCGGCGAGAAACGTCTCCTTGGCCTTGGCGCCGGCGTCAACGAGAGCATTCAGCTCCCGGCGCTCCCTGACGCCGTGGTAGTCGCCTGCCTCGAGGCGCGCCGCAGCGTCCTTGCCGGCCTCGATGGCCTGGGCAAGCTCGATTTCCTCGTCGGCGGTCAGCAGGGCGTAACGGCCGATCTCGTTCAGATACTGGGTAAGGGGGTCGCTCGCAGGTTCCAGACGGGCGCGAGCGGTGGCGTGGCTGGCCATGGTCACCTCTTGCACGTGTTGTTTCAAGGGATATACGGTGCCGGCGGAGTCTACGGATTACGCGCCTCGGGCCCGGCTTTTGGTACAACGGGCCGGAGGCGCCAACTGTTCCCACATTGACCGCCGCCCGGGAGGCTCACGGGCGCGGCTCCATATACTTGCCCGGTCATGCGTCCCTCGGTAGCCATCCTCGGAGCCGGTTCCATGGGCACGATCCTGTGCCAGGGGCTGCTGCGCGCCGGGTGGGCTCCCGAGGACATCGTCATGGCCGCCCGCCGGGAGGACGGGGCGCGCCGGGCCCACGAGCTAACGGGCGTAACCACCGTCCTCGACCCGGCCGGCGCCGCGCAGGAACGCCAGGTGGTGGTCATCGCCGTCAAGCCGGCCGACATCCACGACCTCCTCGGTCAGATCAGGGGCAAGGTGCTCCCCGGCCAGACGGTCCTCTCGCTGGCGGCCGGCGTGCCGGTGGCCATGCTGGAAGGGGCCCTTGGCAACGTTGCCGTGGTGCGCGCCATGCCCAACACCCCCGCCGCCGTCGACCAGGCGATGACGGCCTACTGCGGAGGGCGCCTCGCCGACGACGCCGCGCTGAAGCTGGCCGCCGAGGTGCTGGCCGCCGTCGGCGAGACCATGCTGCTCGACGAGGACCTCCTCGACGCGGTCACCGCCGTGTCGGGGACCGGCCCGGCCTACGTCTACCTGCTGGCCGAGTCGCTCATCGAGGCGGCGATCCGGGAGGGACTGCCACATCACGCCGCCGCCAAGCTCGTCGAGCAGACGCTGAAGGGCGCCGGGATGCTGCTCGCCGAGGAGCACCGAACCCCCTTCGAGCTGCGGGCTCAGGTGACCTCGCCCGGCGGCACGACCGCGGCCGCCATGCACGTCCTGATGGAGGGCAGCTTCCGGGCGCTCATCGAGGACGCGGTACGCGCCGCCGCCCAGCGCTCGCGCGAGCTCGGTTCGCAGGCCGTCGCCCGCGAGGTCCAGGAGTAGATGCCGTCCCTGCTCGGGCGAGGCGTCCTGGCGTTGACGGAGCGCGCCCCGGTGCGCCGCCTGTTCACCGAGTCCCGCCCCGGCCGGGCGTTGGCGCGGCGATTCGTCGCCGGCGAGACCCTCGACGAGGCCATGGCCGTGGCGGAGGGCCTCAACGCTCGCGGCGCGCGAGTGTCGCTCGACCATCTGGGCGAGCACGTCACCGACCGGAGCCTGGCGCTGGTCGCCCGCGACGACTACCTCGCCTGCCTGGATCGCGTCGGCACTGCCGGGCTGCGCGCCAACATCTCCGTGAAGCTGACCCAGCTCGGTCTCGGCCTCGACGACGACCTGGCGGCCGAGTCGCTGGCGACCCTGGCGCGCCGCGCCGGCGAGGCCGGCACGAGCGTGTCCGTCGACATGGAAGAGAGCCGCCATACCGAGGCCACCATCGAGATCTACGCCGCGCTGCAGGCCGAGTTCGGCAACCTCGGCCTCGCCATCCAGAGCTACCTGCGCCGCACCCCGACCGACCTCGACCGCCTCACCGGGCTGGGCGGCCACCTTCGCCTGTGCAAGGGCGCCTACCAGGAGCCGCCCGACCTCGCGTTCACCCGCAAGGCCGACGTGGACGCCGCCTACGACCGGGCCGCCCAGCTCCTGATGGGCGTGGAGGGCGTGATGCCGGCCATCGCCACCCACGACACCGACCGGATCGATTTGGTCAAGCGGCTCGCCCCGCACCGGACCGCCTACTACGAGTTCCAGATGCTGTACGGCGTGCGGCCCACGCTCCAGGACGAACTGCTCGGTAGCGGCTACCCGTTGCGCATCTACGTCCCGTACGGCTCCGCGTGGTACCCGTACCTGACCCGGCGCCTCGCCGAGCGGCCCGCCAACGTGGCCTTCTTCCTGCGGGCGGCCCTGGACGGAGGCCGCTCGTGAGCCGGTCGGCGGCGCGGCTCGCCAGCCTTCTAGGCTGGGTCCCGATGCGCCGACTCTTGCTCGCCCTGTTCGCCGTCCTCATCGCCCTGCCGCTGCCGGCTGCCCTCGCTGCCACTCCGGCGCAGGCGGTGGACGACGTCCGCACCCAGGGCTACTACCTCGAGCCGGGGTCGCGGCCGATCTCCCAGGGCGCCCTCGAAGACCTCATCGCCGCGGCCCGCAGCCAGGGGACCCGCCTGATGGTGGTGATCCTCGACGAGGATCCGGCCGGCGGCGCCGTGGTGTTCGGCGACGCCCTGCTCGACGACATCGGGGAGGGCACGATCATCGTGCTCACCCGCTCCGACGACGTTGGGGTGGTCAGCACCGAGTACGAGCGCTTCGAGACCGACGCCGCGCTGGACGCCGCCGATGCCATCGGGGGCAACGACCTCACCTACCTGACCTCGTTCACCAACGCCCTGGTCGCCGATGCCGGGCCGTCGCCGACCGTCACGCCCACCGAGGCGCCCGTCTCCAGCGGCGGCGGTGGGTCCGGAGGTCTCATCGTCCTGCTGGTGGTCGTCGCGGGGCTGGTGCTGCTGGTGGTGTTCCTGGTGCGCCGGAACAACAAGAAGACGGCCGAGCGCGTCGCCGCCGACCTCGCCACTGCTCGCTCCGAGATCAAAGCCCAGCTCGGTGCCATGGCCAACGACATCCTCGACCTCGAGGCCCACGTCGCCGTCAGCGAGTCCGAAGCGGCCCAGGATCATTACGAGCAGGCCACCACCACCTACACCGACGCCTCCGAACGCGTGGAGGAGGCGACGACGCTCCTCGACCTCGAGAAGCTGGCCGACCAGGTCGCCATGGCCACCTGGCAGCTCGACGCCGCCCAGGCCCTCATCGAGGGCAAGCCGGAGCCCGAGAAGCCGGAACCGCGTGAGTACGGGCGCTGCTTCTTCGACCCCACCCACCGTGGCCCGTTCGAGGACGCCACCATCCAGACGAGCGCCGGGAACAAGCAGGTGCGGGTGTGCCGGGCCGATGCCGAGAAGCTGCGGCGCGGCGAGGAACCGAAGCCACGGATGATCGAAGTCGGGGGCCGATCGGTGCCCGCCGCCCAGGCGCCCCGCTCCCACGGTGGCGGCGGCTTCGGCGGGCTCGACCTGCTGTCCATCCTCGTCGGCGGCATGGCCGCCGGACGGTCCACCGACTGGGGCCGGTCCACCCGGCGCTCCCGTTCGA
>JAHEKN010000074.1 GCA_024638305.1 Gemmatimonadota bacterium
GAGCTCGCATCTGGATACTTGGTCGACGTCCAGATGGCGATCCCAGTCTGCGGGTTCACGGACTGCTCATCGATCACCTCGATACGCGGATCGGGCATCCCCGCGTACGTGACGTTCCGGTACGGCTCCGCCACGGTCACGTTCTCGTCGTCGATGTTGAACTCCCACTGCTTGTTCCGAGTGACGCTCTCTGCGTTCGAGTACGACAACTGGAAGGAAAAGCCCGGGGGAACCGGCCCGGCGGTTCCCGCTGCCGCGCTCTTCTGTCCCAGGTTGAGTTGCGCCCTCGCCTTCCCCACCAACGCGGCGTTCCGGATGTTCCCGGACGCGCCCGCCGCGATGGCCTGGTCGAAGCGCTGGATGGCCAGGTTGAACGCGTCGGCGGGGAGCAGCTCGGGCCCGTCGTCGAACGCCATTGAGCACATCGCCTCACCGAACAGCGTGTACGTGAATCCCGCGTACATGGCCACCTGGGCCGTGAACGCCTGCTTGTTCGGCACCTGGGTCACGTCCCATCCGTCCAGCAGCCCGAGCGTCAGGTCCGCCAGCCAGCGGGTCCGCGAGAGCGGCTGATAGATCGCCGGCTGGTTGCTGCCACAGTCCGCGCTCGCGTACTGCGAGCCGTACCCGCTGGTGTCGTGTACCCGCTGGTCCCAGATGTTGAGTACGGAGTTGTTCGACGCGTCACGCCACTCGTTCCCGGTGAGGGCGCTCGCGGTGGCGTAGTACGTCAGTGCGCAACGGAACTCGTTGGCCACGCTGGCCACGAGCAGATCCGCGGCCGCCGGATTGGCGAGGTCGTCGGCCACCACTCGCGAAGGCGCCTCGACCTGTAGCAACTCGTCGAGGGCATCGCATCCGGAGAAAACGGTCGCGCCCAGCACCATCATCGGAATCGTCAGGATTCTCTTAATCATGATTCGGCCTCCTCAGGTGCCCAAGCGCACGGTGAACGTGAACGAGGTCAGCGGTGGGACGCCCGAATCCTCCTGGGGCTCGCGGTTACCGGTGAACGTGTTGCTCGGATCCACGACCTCGGGATCGTGGTGCGGCCACTCCTGCCAGTTGGTCCAGATCATCCCGAGGTTGCGCGTGGCCAGGCTAACGCTGCCGCGGTTGGAGCCGATCTTCTGTACCCACTGGTCAGGGAGCTGGTAGGTCAGCGAAAGCTCCCGGAAGCGCACGAACGACGCCTCGTTCACCCAGAGGGCGAACTCGCCGCTGGCGCCGAACTGCGCCTCGGCCACCTCGTTGATGTCGTGCTCACGGGGGAAGAGGTTCACGCGCGTCTGCTGGAACGCCGCATACCGCCACCATCCCTGCAGGTCGTACTTGGTCTGACCGATCTTGCCCTGTACCAGCGCCTCGAGCGTGAGGCGGTCCCCGATGCTCACGGCCGACCCGATCGACAACTCGTAGTTGGGATCCGGGTGACCCTGGTAGATCCAGGCGTCCGGGTTGCACACCACCGGCTGACCCGCGCCGTTGTCGCAGCGCATGGTCTCACGGTTGATCTGATCCGTACCCGCCACGTACTCGGCGAAGATCACTTTGGGGGCGAACAGCGAGCCCACCGGGTATCCCTCGGCGTGCCGCGTGGTCCATCCGAGTTGTAGGAAGCCGTCCAGACCGAGCTCCTCGATCCGGTTCCGGTTCGTGCTCAGGTTGAGCTGTAGATCCCAGTCGTACGACTCGGCCTCGATGATTCGTGCGTTGAGGCCCAGCTCGATGCCGCGGTTGTTGATCTGACCGATGTTGACGAACTGCTCAGAGGTGAAGCCAGTCGAAGGCGGCACGTTGCGCGCTACGATGGCGTCCTTGGTGGTCTGATCGTAGTACGTGAAGTCGATCGAGACGCGTCCGTCGAACATCGATGCGTCGAAGCCGGCCTCGATCTCCACACCGCGCTCCGGACCGAGCGCGCTGTTCCCCGGCGAGTCGGGGCGAACCGTGGCCTGGCCGGAAGGAGAGGCGCGGGTGGTGAAGCTCCGGAGCGCGTCGAACGCGTCGGGCTGCTGACCGGACTCCCCGTACGCGGCCCTCAGGCGGAACGAGCTGAGGAAATCCAGTCCCCAGAAGTCTTCCTCGCTCACCACCCAGGAGGCGCTCACCTTGGGGTAATAGACCAGGTCGAAGTCCTGTCCGAACGAGCTGTTGTCGTCGGCGCGAACCGCACCGGTCACGAACAGGCGGTCACGCCAGCCGAGCTGCTGCTGGACGTACACACCGACCGTGTTGTTCTCCACGAGGTTGTCGGAGCCCGACCGCAGGCCCGCGGCGCTCACGCTCGCGAGTCCGAGCGCCGGGAAGCGGTCGCCTTCGGCCGACACGTTCTCGATGGACTTGGTGTAGACCTGGAAACCGACCGAAGTCGTGGAACGCAGGTTGTCGGACACGTCTCTCGTACCCGAGGCCGCGTAGTCGAACGTGGTGTACAGCACCGACTCACGCGTCACCGACTTGCCGCCGAGCGCTGCGTTGGTCGAGTAGAACTGTGCCGACTCGACGCTCAGGAAGTTGTCGAGCAAGCTCTCTTCCTGGTCCGTCACGTCCAGTCCAAACGTCAACCGGTGCGTGAACCACTGGGACGGCGTGTGCGTGGCCGTGAAGCCGGCCGTCATGCGGTTGGCATCGTGGAAGTCGTGGTCCTTCTCGATGCGGGACTCGGGCGTGGCCCGACGGTACCCGCGCCGGGCGTCGCCGGCACCGAGTCGCGTCGGATCCGCGTACACGGCTTCCTCGTACGGGTAGTCGTCGGGAAGGCGGAGACGCGTCAGCCCGATCCCGGCGTTGGCCGTCAACGTCAGCTCGTCGGTGGGCTGCGCCCGCACGTTTACGCGACCGTTGTACTTCTTGGCCCAGCTGTTCCGGGTCACGCCCTGCTCGGCCGAGGCCGAACCGGCCACGAAGTACTGGAAGGCTTCGCTACCACCGGATACGTCGATCCCGTAGTACTGGGTGCGTCCGTTCCGGAACATCAGGTCGGACTCTGCCTGGTTCTCCAGGATGTTGAGAGACTCGATCTGACCGGTGTTGGGATTCACGCCCCAGTTGGTGGGCGTGTGCCCGGCCGGATTCCGGAAGAACTGCGTGCCTTGCCGGAGCGTGAAGTTCCACTGGGCGACACCCACGCTTCCGGCCTTCGTCCGGATGTTGATGACCCCGTTGGCTGCCTCCGTCCCGTACAGCGTGGCAGCGGCGGGGCCCTTGATCACTTCCACGCTCTCGATCATGGCCGGGTCGAGGTCGTCGATCCGGGAGACGTCGCGGGGACCGCTCTCCATGATGTTGCTCACCCGGACGCCGTCTATGTAGATGAGCGGCCCATCGTTGACCAGTCGCATGGTCGAGCTGCCACGGATCTTGATGGTCGACGCGGTGCCGGCGTCACCCGAGCCCTGCTGGATGACGACTCCCGCCACCCTGCCGCGCAGGAGGTCGGACACGTTGGTGATGGGCTGAAGCTCGGCGACCTTTGCGTCGAGCACCGCCACCGAGTTGCCGATCTCGCGAACGCGACTCTGAGCGGCAGTCCCCGTGACCACCAGCTCGTCGAGCTGCAAGGGTTGCTCGCTCAGGAAGACGTTCTGCGCGACCGTCTGGCCCGCCGCGACCGTCACGGTGACGCGCTCGGTCCGATACCCCAGGAGCTGCACGACGAGCGTGTGAGTGCCGACGGGCACGTTCAGAACGAGGTAGCGGCCGTCGGACTGCGTGAGCGCGCCGAGGTTGAGGCCTTCGAGCGAGACCTGGGCCCCGGCGATCGGGTTGCCGGTTGCCTGGTCCCGCACATTGCCGGTGATCGACTGCGCGTCCGCGGCAGCGGGCGCGAGCACCAGCAAGGCGGTGCATACGAACGAGAGTACGGATTTCATCCATGCCTCCTGCGTGAACTGAAGGACGGCGGACGGCTGCCCACGCGTGGCGGCAAACCTCCCTCATCCGGCGTCTTCGAGGCAGATCTTGAGGTGCCGGGCAATGTAGGGGAGCGCATCGATCCCCAACAAGTGACGTTGAGACAGGGATGAGGTCGTGCGCGAACGTCGGCCCGGCCTCTCGCTCGCGCGGCCCCGGACCCGCCGCGCTCTAGGAGATTCGGCTCGCGGCCGAGCCTCCACAGTTGGGGTTCATGAGGCCCGGCACCGGATTCCGGCAGCCACCCGGGAGTTGGTCGGCCACCCACGTCATCTTCGTGAGCTCGCGGAACGTCCCGAAGCGGGTCAGGACCGGCTTCTCGTACATGCACGTCTCCCAGTGGCGTCAGGCGTTGGGGGAAACATATGTAGTCAGCATCGCGGAGCGGGTCAAGATGGGGTTCCGGGACGGCCTCGGGGCCCTACGGTA
The DNA here is from genome assembly GCA_024638305.1 of Gemmatimonadota bacterium. Classification (GTDB taxonomy): domain Bacteria; phylum Gemmatimonadota; class Gemmatimonadetes; order Longimicrobiales; family Gaopeijiaceae; genus JAHEKN01. The sequence continues at coordinate 4,345 of JAHEKN010000074.1, forward strand.
CGCCGGAGCCCGTCGGTTCGGGCATCATCTCGGCCCGTCCTGGCTCGTCCCAATCCCATTGGTCGGGAAGACCCAGGTCTTCGGCGATGCAGCCGTACGTCGTCTCGGCACTCAGGAGCACGCCTGGCACCCCGGCACCGGGGTGGGTGCCCGCTCCCACGAGATAGAGCGCGTCCACGTCCTCACTTCGATTGTGTGGGCGAAACCAAGCGGTCTGAGTGAACTTGGGCTCGATCGCGAAGGCGTTGCCCCATGTGGCGTTGAGCTCCGACTCGAAGTCATCGGGCCCGAATACGTGCAGCACCTCGATCTCCTGCCTGAGGTCTTCCAGTCCCCAGTCCTCCAGGAAGTCGATGATCCTGTCGGCGAAGGCCGACTTGATCCCCGGCCAATCGATGCCGGAACGCTGGTTCGCGACCGGCACCAACACGTACATGCTCTCGGAACCCGGCGGCGCCATGCCTGGATCCGTCCGTGTCGGGGCATGCAGATACATGGAGAAGTCGTTCGGGAGGATCTTCCGTCCGAAGATGTCCTGGAGTAGACCGCGATAGCGTTCGGTCAAGATGAGCGTGTGGTGCTCGAGCTGCGGGTACTGGCGCCGCGTCCCGATGTAGAGCAGGAAACAGCTCATGCTCCATTCGGTCCGGTCCAGGCGCCGATCGTTCCAGCGCCGGCGGTGGGTCCGGTCCAGCAGTCCACCGTACGTGTGTCCCGGGTCCGCATTGCTCACGACGATATCCCCGCGGATCTCGCCCGCAGGGGTGCGCACGCCCACCGCACGACCGTGCTCCACCAGGATCTCCTCCACCTCCTCGCCAGTCCTGACCGTGCCTCCCAGCTCGCAGAAGAGCCGGCCCATCGCCTCGATGACGGAGTACATGCCCCCTTTGCTGAACCACACTCCACCCTGTCGCTCGAGGAATGGGATCATGAGGTAGATCGAGGGCGTCTTGAACGGATTCCCGCCAACGAACAGCGGGTGGAACGAGAAGACGAAGCGATGCCGGAAGTCGCGAAACCAGCGGTTCACGAAGGTGGTAACGGGCAGGAATGCATTCATGGCCAGCATCCGCGGCAGGAAGCGCGTCATCGCACCGAGCGTGTCGAAGGGCTTCGAGCCCAGCCGGTCGCCGATGACCGCATCGTAGATGGGCCGGACGTCGCGCATGAACCCGTCCAGGTTCTCGGCGTCCCGGCTGTCGAAGCGAGCCATCTGCTCACGCATGCGATCCAGGTCACCCACGTAGTCGATGTGGGTGCCGTCGTGGAAGTAGATCCGGTAGTAGGGGTCCAGGGGCACCAGGTCGACGTAGTCGGTCAGCCGTCGGCCGCCGGCCTGGAAGATCGAGTCGATGATTTGGGGTGCGGTGATCAGGCTCGGCCCCATGTCGAATACGTAGCCTCGGTCGACCAGCTGGTAGGCCCGACCCCCGATCTTCTCCCGCTTTTCGACCAGCGTCACGTTCATGCCGGCCGCTTGGAGTCGGGCGGCGATCGCCAACCCCCCGAATCCGCCGCCGATCACGATGGCGCGCGTATCGGTCATGTGGCGGCTTCCAGCAGTCCCTCGGGCTCAGGGCGCACTCCCCCTCTTGGCAACATCAGGGCCCGCGTGCCGAGCAGCAGCTTGCGGCCGAGCGAAGTGTGCGCCCGCAGGCGCAAGTTGTCGTAATGATTCCGCCTGACTTCGTCGTGAATTCCGCGGTAGGCGGCCGCAGCCACGGCAACCGGGCGCCGGAAGAACCCCGGAAGCGCCTCCATGCCCGGCCACGCGTGGGCGTAGTATCCGTCGGCCACCGCCATCAATTCGTCCATGGCCGCTACGTAACTGGCCGGCAGGGGGTCGAGGGATCCGTGAAGCGCCTCGATAACCTCCCGAGTCAGTCCGTTGCGATCGAGCAGCTCGCGAGGCAGGTAGAGCCGCCCACGCCCCAGATCCTCTCCCACGTCACGGAGGATGTTCGTGAGCTGCATCCCGTGGCCGAGCGAATGGGCCCGGGCGAGGACATCGGGGTCCTGCACGCCGAACAACTGCGTCATCCAACCACCAACCGCACCCGCGACCCCAAACGTGTAGCGCTCCAGGTCGCTCCACATCTCGAAGCTGAGCTGGGCAACGTCCATCTCTACCCCCTCGAGCAGTGCGTTCGGGTAGAGCCAGCTCACGCCTGCTCGGGCGGCGTCAGTCATGGCGTACCGTAGCACCGGGATTCCGGTAGCCTCGCCGTCGAAGGCGGCCCGGCTGAGCTGCCGCCAGATCGCCAGGCGCTCGAGCAACACGTCGGGCGGTGCGCCGTCGGCCGGCTCGTCGACCAGATCGTCGGTCAGCCGGCAATACGCATAGAGGCTCTCGACCCGCTGCCGGGCGTCCGCGGGGAACAGCAGCGCAGCCAAGCTGAACGTCTTTGCGTGCACTCTGAAGTAGGCGGGCCAGGACTCTGGGCCGCCGATGCGGTGGGCCGCATCCACCACGACCGCCTCGCTCGACGGGTGGGAAAGCGCGGCCCGCGCCATGGGACCGACAGGTGCCAGGGCCGCGGGAAGGCCGGCACTCGCGCAGTTTGCACGATGCTCACCTCTCGAGGTGGCCACCTCCTGGACGGTGTTCGCCACACCAGCTCGGGCGGACTCGACCCACGAGCAGAGCAGGGCGCCGGCCAGCGGGCTGGCGTCCAGTGCGATCGATCGTTCAGCTAGGCCATGCGCCCGCCGATGGAGACGCTCGACGGCGCGCTCGGCCGCTGCCGGCTTTCCAGAGGGCCGACCGAAGATCGCCACGAGAAGTGCGGTGTCAGACCAGCCGAAGTCGTCGACGTCGGTGAGGTCGAGAACCCAGGTCCACTTCTCCTGACGATAGTCGCGAAGCGGCTGCTTTCCGGTTGGGGCCGACACGCAGTAGTCGAGCAAGTCATCGACGCTCTGGTAGAGTGCGCCGATGTCGCGCCCCAGGTCCTCAATCGCCTCGACGCCACCCCCACCCAGAATCGCCGGGCCCAGGCAGGAGGCTGCGCCCATCAGCGCACCGGATTTCCCCCGCACGACTCGCTCGTAAACCTCGGCGGTGAGCCACTGGCCCATGGCGCGGCCCTGACGGACTTCGCCGTCCACGGTCCGCTCGACGGCTTCGATGAAGTGGTGCAGGAACTCGGACGATCCGGTCAAGGACGCCGCGCGGTAGGCCGCCGTGAGGAAGTGGTCTCCCATCACGAGGGCGGGACCGACTCCCTGGGCGGTGGCCATGGTGACGGTGCCCCGACGCTCGGATGCGTCGTCCAGAATGTCGTCGTGCAGCAGCGAAGCTTCGTGCACCATCTGAATGGCCAGCGCACCGTACCAGAATCGCTCGTCGAGACGCGGCCGGTGTCGCTCGGGCACGAAACCATAGGCCAGGAGTGGCCTCAGGAGCTTGCCCGCGGGTTCGGGCGCTGGAATCTCACGCGCAGCGAGCTCCCGGGCTGCACGTCCCAGGCCGCTTCGCACCAGGTCCAGGGCCGCGCTCCGGATCGCGTGCCCTCCGCGCGCCGGAAGAGCCGCGCAGTGGATCGCGGTCACGAGTTGACTGCCAGCGGAGGCTGCTTCACTGCCTCGGCCCGACGCTCATGCTGGGAACCCGCGACGGTTGCAAACCAGCAGGCCGAGACCACGGCCGCGGAGGTCAGCACACCGACCCAGAGGCCGGCGGCTACCAACATGCCGAGCGGCATGAGGAGCATTGCGCCGTAGTAACGCAGCATCCAACCGGAATCGAGCTCACCCAAACGGGCCCAACGAGACAGGGTCTCCAAAGCAGAGAGCAGGATAAGGCCGGTGAGGAACCACCCCGCCAGGTTGATGAGCGGCATCCCGTAGTACGGTCCGGCTTCGGCCCAACTCCAGTAGGGCGTCAGGAAGCTCATCGCCGGGTCCAGTGACAGGTCCCAGGCGGTGAGCCACGCGGCGCCGAATCCGACTCTACCGACCGACCAGCGCGCCGTCCGCCACACCCTGCGCGCGAGGACCCACGACGGAAGCGCCATCAGGAACCAGCTGACGGGAATGAGCGCTGGCACGCGGCCGCCGAGCTTCGGTCCGAGGAGGCCGGTGTACTCATATCCTCCAAACGGGATGCCATACCCGGTCCCGATGTGCTCCGCCGAGAAGCTCAGTGCATAGATCGCGACGAAGGCGGGAACCCAGCGAAAACCGATGTTGCCCACGAGCATCCAGAACAGGACCAGAGCGGCAATCACGATGTGGGCTCGCGCGAAGAGCCCGAAGGAGACCGTAAAAAGCGTGAGCGCCCGTTCCGAGGCGGGGAGAAGCTCCGGGTGGAGTCCGTACGTTCCGTACCCGGCGACCGCCGCGACGGTAAACGCGACGAGGATGCCGAGGGCGAACCGATCGGAAGGGCGCGCGGTCGCGGGAGCTCGTAGGCCCGACATCCCCAGCGTGTCGATGAGCCTCGCTTTGAGGGCGCGATCAAGCATTCAGCGTACCGGCCGAGCCCCCCGACCTTGTTTGCACAATTGTTGTAGAGGTTTTTTCTACGTATATCATCTACTAAACATGTACAATACTTGACGGGTGCGCAACTGCACGGAACCCTGCCCAGTGACGGGAGAGCCGAGTGGCCTCCGCGTTGGGTCCCCGGTGGCTACGGACCGGGCGGGTCGGCGACCGGGCGATTCAGCCGCCCGCCGCGCAGCCCAGGGCGTCGAGCCCTGCGGCCAATCCGTCCAGTGGGAATCCGAGGGTGAAGTCCGTCTGCCGGTAGTCCCGGACACGCACGACGAGCGCCGCAGCGGGCCGCGCTCGAGCGGCCAATTCCGTCACGACCGACCGTGGAGCGAATGCCGCGTTTCCGTCCGAGGAGGGCGGCCAAAGGCCGGGTTCGGACGGAGGTGCGTCGTCGAGGCGATACTGGACCCGGATGGCGCTCGAATCCAGAAACCGGCCGGCGTCCACGTACACGTCCAGACGCTCCCCGCTGCACTGCCACACCAGCATCGGCATCCCTACGTCGGAGTCGCTGGTGCCTTCGACCAGAAGCCGACTCAGGTTCGTATCATCGATCGGGTCGGCCTCCCTGTAGAGGAAGAAGGAGCCGTAGCGCTCCTGTGCGGATAGGCCGGTGGTGGTCGCGAGCGCGAGGAACAGCGCCCCGAGTCCAGTCGCGCGTGACAGCGCCCGCGCCGTGACGGTCACCATGAGCCGCCGGCGCCTTCCAGCGGCCCCGCGTACCAGATCCGGAAGATGCGACCCCCCGCGTCGTCGGAGACCAGCAGCGATCCGTCGCGCGCCTGCTGGACGTCCACCGGCCGGCCCCACACCTCCTTGATGTCGTCGTCGCGCACGATGAATCCGGTCAGGAAGTCGCTTACCGGTCCGCTGGGCCGCCCGTTGGCGAACGGGATGCGAACCACGGAGTAGCCCACCAGGTCGAGCCGGTTGATGGAGCCGTGGAGCGCGACGAACGCGGTGTTCCGGTACTCCTCCGGAAAGCGCTCACCAGTATGGAACGTCATTCCCATGGGGGCCGCGTGGGCCGGGAGGAGCACGTCGGGAACGAGGGTCCGCTCCACCAGGTCGGGCCTGGCCCCGTTGAGGATCGGCTCCGGATTGGGACCGATGTACGCGTAGGGCCACCCGTAGAAGCCGCCTTCCTCGACGGACGTCACGTAGTCCGGCGCCAGCTCGTCTCCCAGATGATCGCGTTCGTGTACGGCCGTCCACAGAACGCCGGTCTCGGGATGGAAGGCCATCCCCACCGGGTTCCTGAGTCCGCCGGCGAATACGCGGTGACCGGAGCCGCTCGGGTCGTACTCGTTGATGGCGGCCCGCCGGGGGTCCGTCCCCGGCATGGCGTTGGTCGCGGATCCGACGGCGACGTACATCTTCCCGCCATCGGGTGCGAACACCACGTTCCGTGTCCAGTGGTTGAACCCGCGGGTTCGGCTGACGTCGATTCCCAGCCGCTCCGCGGTGTCCGTATCGAGCGCATCGCTGCTGACGGGAAGGTCTGCCACGTGCTCGGCAGGTCCGTCCGCATGCAACTGGGCCGTCCGGTAGCGAAAGCGCACAATCGCACCGTTGTTGCCCACGTAGAGATAATCGCCCCAAAACGCCATTCCGAACGGGCGGTCCAACTCGGACGCGAATGTCTCCCGGACGTCCGCCACACCGTCGTCGTCGGAGTCGCGCAGCACGACGATCTGTCCGAGCCGGCTCTCCGCGACGAACACGTCGCCGTTGGGCGCGACCGCCAGTCGGCGCGGGCCCTGGAGCCCTTCGGCAAACACGCCCACGCGGAAACCGGCCGGCACGTCGAGCCGCGCGTCACCCGGACGTTCGACCACGGTGGGGATGGCTCGATTCCAGGGCGTCTCGAAGGGCTCGGGGAGCTGTGGGATCGCGACGATCAAGAAGAGGGCGATGGCCGACATCCGCGACACGCCTCCAGACTCGCGGTGGGACCCGCGGCAGGGCGCTCGCGGGTCCCACACGATAGCTTGCCGGGCTGTCCCTTTCCAAGCGCGCGGCAGTGCCCTGCAGACTCAGCCCTGTGGGCCGGTCGGGAGTTGCAGCTCTCCCTCGTATTGCAGATGGTCCCCCGGTTCACCCGAGGCACGCCCTCCGGTTACGTCCATCCAACCGGTTCCACCCTCGAAGCGGCCTGTGCCGCCGGCGATCGTGAGTCGCCCCTGCACCGAAACCGCTCCGTTGGAGAGGCTCTGCACGAATACTCCGTGATTCGGACGGAGCCAGAGCTCGTCCCCGTTGGCGGCGGTCCAGACCATCTGGTTGGTGAAGTCGGCGACGAAGTAGGGGGGCGCCGGATCGTGGGTCCAGAACGGAGGGGAGTCCGTCGGCGGTCCGAGCGGGTTGCCACACGTCGATCCGGTCCCCGTGAACGGGCCGATCTGGGTGGCTCGACCCACCTGAGAGGTGGTGATGTGCACCGCGCATCCTGCGGGCGGGCTGGGTGAGGGTGGCGACTCGGTGTTGTCCCACGTGCCTTTGATCTTCTTGACGACGTAGCCGGGCACCCGGTCCGGGGTGCCGTCGAGGCTGTCGCGGTTCATGAGCGCCTCCGTCCCGAGGTCGTGGCAAGCGGCCAATGGCAGGGTTCCCAACAGCAGGGCCCCCATACGTCCCCAGTTCCTGAGCATCTTACGCCTCCTTCCCAAGGCTCCATAGCCCGCGCCCCGGCGATGGGGCTCGGGTCTGGATCGATGCTAGGCACGAGGCGTATCTTGATCGTCACCCAAATCCTTCGATCGGGTGACGCATGGGCGCAGCGTTCACGGAGTCTGCCGAGCCGGTCCATCTCAGGACGTTGGGTACCACGGCCTTGGCCGGCGGGGAGCCGCAGGCGGCGGTCCGTGTGACGGCCCAGCCCAAGCGTCTGGCCCTGCTGGTCTTCCTCGCCGCGCGGGCGCCGGGGGAACGCCTGACCAGGGACCGGGTCCAGGTGACTTTTTGGCCGGAGCTTCCAACCACCAGGGCTCAGGGTAGCCTCCGGAACGCGGTGTACTTTCTACGCCGGAACCTCGGGGCGCGGATCGTGGAGAGCGGCGGGAGTCACCTTTGGGTCCCGCCGGAGCACCTCCGCTGCGATGCGGCCTCACTCCTCACAGACGATCCGCGCCTCGACGGGGCGGCCGTGCTGGATCTGTACCGAGGGGACTTCCTGGATGGAGTGCACGTGTCCGGCGCGCCCGACTTCGAACGCTGGGTGGACCGGACACGAGCCGCGCTCAGGGCCAGGGCCGCGCAAGCTGCGTGGGAGCTCTCCGAGCGGGCGGAGCGTGCGCGAGAATGGATCACCGCGGCTCGGTACGGGCGCCGGGCGACCGAGCTGGCGGTCGACGTCGAGGCCGCGGCTCAGCGGCTGATATCCCTGCTCGGCCGGGCCGGTGACCGGGGAGCGGCCCTCAGGGAGTTTGCCCGGCTGGAAGCGCATCTGGAGCAAGAATTCGGGGTGGAGCCCTCTTCGGAAACCGCCGCGCTCGTCGATCGTCTCCGGCAATCGACGGTGGTGCCCGGGCCTCCCGACACGGAGGAGCGCGCGCCGGCATGGCCCCAACGTCCGAGCTCGCTGGCCATCCTGCCGTTCGAAGACCTCAGCGAGCCACCGGCGCCCTACCTTGCCGGCGGCCTGTGCGACGACCTGCTCACGGCGCTCTCGCGGGTACGGGGCGTGCGCATCGTCTCCCGAACGTCCGTCCGCGGGTTCCAGGCGGAGCCCCCCGCGTCCATGCGGGCCGTCCACGAGCTGCTGGGTGTCGACCTGGCCCTCGAGGGAAGCGTGCGTCTTCGGGGGGACCGCGTGAGGGTGAACGTCCAACTGGTGGACGCGCCGAACGACAGTCCGATCTGGGCCCACGCCTTCGACAGCCGATTCACCGACATCTTCAGGGTGCAAAGCGAGGTAGCCCTGCGCATCGCGAGAGCCCTGGAGACCGAGCTGTCCCCAAGGGAGCACAGGCGACTCCGCCAGGCACCCACGTCGAGCGTACCCGCGTATCAGCTCTACCTTCTCGGGCGGGCGGCCTGGTCCCGGCGCCGACCCGAGCTGGCCTCACGGGCTGCCGACCTCTTCCGGCAGGCTCTGGAACTCGACCCCGACTTCCACCTCGCCTCCGTGGGGTTGGCCGACGCGGAATCGGTGAGGGCGGCGGTCGGAGCTGAGTCGTTCCGGGAGGCCGGCCGGACCAACAGGCGGATCATCGACAGGGTCCTGGCACGCGACCCCGAGTTGGGCGAAGCGTGGGCCACGCGCGGTCTCATCCACACCTTCTTCGAGCCCGATGCATCCAAGGCGGAGACCGCCTACCGTCGGGCCATCGAGCTCAGTCCCGGCTACGCGACAGCTCATCAGTGGTTTGGGAACTGGTTGGCGAGCTGGGGACGGGAAGCGCTCGCGATCGAACGGCTCGACTGGGCGCTCGACCTGGACCCGTTCTCACCCGCCGTCAACGAGAGCAGGGGATTGGCTCTCTTCCACCTGGGACGACTGGACGAGGCGGAGGACGACCTACGGCGCACCTTGGAGCTGGACCCCGAGTATTGGAGGGCACGCCTCAGTCTGGCACATGTGCATGCAGCACAGGGCCGGCCCGAGGAGGCCGCCGCCGAGCTGATGCGGGTGTGGGCGGCGGGAGCGTTCGGAGCCGACGTCGAGGAGGCTCGGGAGGCGCGGCGACTCGCGGACGCCGGCAACGTACGGGCGCTCGAGTTCCTGCTGGACCGGCTTCGGTCCCGCCCGCTGCGGGTTGCCGCCATGACGTTGGTGGAGGTCTTGGTCCTCGCGCTGCTGGAGCGGCCGACGGTGATTCTCGAGGCGCTACAGGAGTCGCACGACCACGAGTCGCTGGGCCTGCACACGCTGTACGCGCCCACCCTCGACCGGCTCGCCAGCGACCCCCGATTTCGGGATCTGGTGGCGGAGTCCGGAATGATGCTCCCGCGATGGCAGTGATCGCTTGGTGTCGGACTGTCGTCCGGCGGCCAGGGAGGACTACGTTGCGGGCGACGCTCGTTTCCTGACCCGGTGTCGGCGGAGGCCCCATGACCGAGTGGAATCGTCGCACGTTCCTCAAGTCCACGGCCGCGGCGGCCGGGCTGGCCGCAGTACCGGGCGCTCGCGCACTGTCCGCAGAGCACCTGGCCGCGTCCCAGGGCCACTGGTCGAAGCTCAGCCTCGACGACCCGCTGGGCGTCCGCGACACGTTCCCGGTCACCAAGGAACTGGCCTACCTGAACACCGCCTCCGTGGGCCCGCTCGCGATTCCGGTCCGTGACGCGCTCACGGCCTACGCCGAAGAGAAGATGCTGTACCGCGATCCCGGGAGCCGACGTGCGGCGCTCGAGCGGGCGCGACGCCGGTTCGCATCCCTGTTCGGCGCGGACCCGGAGGAGATAGCGCTGCTCTTCTCCACGAGCGACGGCGAGAACCTGGTTGCCAACGCGATCGATTGGCGCCCGGGGGACAACGTCGTCATCGACGAGCTCCACTTCACTACCGCGTTCGTGGTCTTCCGCGAGCTCGAGAAGCGCGCGGGCGTCGAGCTTCGCATCGTGCCGCCGGTCGACGGACGGGCACGACCGGAGGACTACGCGGCCCGCACCGACGGCCGCACGCGGTTGATCAGCGTGGCGTGGGTCTCGAATCGGAACGGCTATCGGCACGACTTGCCCACACTGGCTGAGATTGCGCACGCCAGAGGAGGCTACCTGTTCGCGGACGCGATCCAGGCCTTTGGCACCTTCCCGACGGACCTGCACGCGGAGGGAGTCGATTTTGCCTGCGGCAACGGATACAAGTGGCTGTTCGCCGACTTCGGGTGTGCGCCGTTCTACGTCCGGCGTGAGCACATCGAGTGGATGAGTCCGGACCGCTTCGGCCATGGCCAGGTCGCGGAAACCCTCCCCAATCACGAGTACCGGCTCAAGGACACGGCCGCCAAGTTCGAGTACGCCAACACCTCCTATGGTGCGGTTGCCGCGATGGACGCGGCCCTCGAGTTCATCGCCGGGGTCGGGCTCGATCGCGTGGCCGAGCACACCCACGCGCTGGCGGCCGAGCTGAGGAAGGGTGCGGTTGATCTCGGGATGGAGCTGTTCACTCCGCCCCGGAATCCGTCGCCGATCGTCAGCTTCTATCACGGTCTGGAGCCGGATGCCTTGTCCGACGCGCTCACCGCGGCCGGCGTGCGGTTCACGTTTCAGGAGCAGGGCCGGCTGCTGCGCGCCGCCGTGGCGATGTTCAACAACCGAGAAGACGTCGATCGGCTGCTGGGCGTGATCGCCCGGATGGTCTAGGGCGTCGCCACTTCGCGAACCGACACAGGTGATGTGATGAGAGGATCCAACACACTCGTGGGAGCGCTCCTCGTCTCGCTGGCGGCCACGCCGGTCTCGCTGCTCGGACAGTCCCGCGGCCAGCGTCAACCGCCACCCGACGTCGTGCGCCCTGCCGACCAGAGGGTCCCCGCGCCCTACAGCTACGACATGGTTCGACCCATCGCGCTGGCCGACAACGTGTGGATGTCGGAGCTCACGATCCTCGAGATGCGCGACCTGGTGGGTAGCTACGGCTACAGGACGGCGCTCATCCTCAACGGCACCATGGAGGCCAACGGCCCGTATCTGACCACCGGCAAGCACAACCACGTCCTGAAGGTCACGGGGGATGCGATCGCCCGGACTCTGGGCAACACCCTGATCGCGCCCATCGTGATGCTCGACCAGGGCGATCCTGAAGGGACCGACACGCCGGGTCGCCTGGTCCTGTCACCCGAGACGCTGCACGCGGTGCTCAAGGACATGGCCACCAGTCTGAAGGCGCAGGGCTTCCGCGAGATATTCTTCCTGGGCGACAGCGGTAGCAATCAGAGGATGCTCGCCGGGGTGGCCGCGGAGTTGAGCGAGGCGTGGATCGGTGAGGGCGTGCTCGTGGCCCACATCCCCGAGTACTACAACTACGCCGACGTCCTGCGCTACCAGAACGAGGTCCTCGGCAAAGTCGAGCTCAACAAGGATCTCGACGGCTACCACGACGACTACTACATCACGTCGCTCATCATGAACGACAGTCCCGAGCACGTGCGGCTGAAGGCGCGCAAGCGCGTGAGCCTGGACCACATCAACAGCCTCTACATCGACGAGGCTGAGGCGCTCGAGATCGGAAAGAAGCTGGCCCAGTTCCGGGCGGACGTGACGGTGGCGGCCATAGAACGGGTGCGGGACGCCGGCACATCTCCGTAGACGAGGCGTGCCGAGCGGGCGCCTCAGCCCGCTTCGGCGTGGAGATGCATCACCTTGCCTGAGCGTGTCGTCCGAGGTGGCTGGCGCTCCACGCTCAGCGTGCCCCCTTGATCGAGCATCGCGGCCATGATGCCGTCGATGGGTCTGTCCCCCGCGAGCTCGTCGAGGAACGTGGACAGGACCTCTTGGTCGTCCAGTGGCCCCAAGCGAGGGTGCACGAGCAGCCGCAATCGGGCGCTCCCATCCGGCGCTTCCGACTCGACCAGCTGATAGTCGGTCGGCCCACCCCCGAAACGGGCGGGAAGGACCGCTTCCAGGACACGCACCAGGTCGGTGTCGATGAACGTGACTCCAGCGGCAGTGAGCTTCTCGAAGCTGCGGATGTCGCGGAGGTGGTCCATCCACCCCAATCCGCGAAGCGGGCAACCGCAGTCCCGCGGGTCAAGAGTCGCTTGGTCCCCCATGGAGAAGTTGAGCATCAGGAACGGCGCCGCATGGTGAAGGGACGTCACGAACAGGGCGCCGGACGGCATACTGAGCTCGGCTCCCAGGGAGCGGGCCTGGATGACGGCGTGTAGATCCCGGACCACGTGGACGTCGTCGGGGGCGGAAGGTTGCAGGCAGCCGTAACCGACCGGTCCACACTCGCTGGTCCCGTAGCGGGGGAGCGCGTCCAACCCGGCCCGGGCGGTTTGGTCGAGTCGGGCCCGCGTGATGGGCTCGCCCCCGAGGAGGCAGCGTGCTCCCGCGATGTCGATGCCGGCCGCGGTCGCCGCCGTGGCAAGCCGGACTGCCGAGCTGGGAATCGCGAGCGTGAACGGCACGTGACCGGCGTCCAGGGTCCGCCTCATCCAGCGGGCCACCGGCAGCGGGTCGTCGAGCGTGGCCAACGTGGGCCGCGGCATGGCCACGCCGGCCAGCAGGCCCCCAGCCTCAGCGCACGGTCGCTCCAACGGAACACCGGATCGAGTCCGGGCGCGGCGGGGTCGACCTGGGTGAACCACGCGACGGGC
>JAHEKN010000254.1 GCA_024638305.1 Gemmatimonadota bacterium
GACTCCTCAACTTCGCTGCCTGCCTGGCCCTGATCGCCATGATGGCGGTCGGATTCGGGGCCGTGCTGCTGTCACGCGGAGGGCGGCGGACGTATGCGGAGGGCGTGTTCATGGACGACGATTGGTCCTGGCGGTCGTGGCGAGACGACGGCGGCGGAGGCCCGACCGGCACGGCGGAAGTCGTGGACGAGGCCGACGGAGGGGACACGCCACCGTCGGCGGCGCGGGGTCCGGAGACGCCCGATGCCGGTTCGGCCGGAGCCGACCAGGACCACGCGGGCAAGCAGGACGGGAAGGCGGGATCGGATGGTTAGGGCCCTCCTGACGATCGGCTGCGCGTTGCTGCTCCAGCCCCTCGCGCTCTCCGCGCAGACCTGGCGGGACTTCACGGTCTCCCGGGTGCGGAGCGGCGAGCCGACGCTCGACGTTCACATCGAATACGGCGCGGGCGAGTTCGATCTGGTCGCGGCCGACGACCCCGAGCTCCTGTACCGCATGGACCTCCGCTACGACGAGGATCGGTTCCAGCCCCGCGCCGAGTATCGCGACGGCGTGCTCGAGCTCGGCGTCGAGAGCACGCGTCGGCGGATCAATGTCGGCCGCAGCTCGAAAGGCCAGATGGATGTCGAGCTGGCGCGCGGCGTGCCCATGTCACTCCGCGTCGAGATCGGCGCCTCGAGAGCGGATCTGGACCTGGGCGGCCTATCGCTCCGCGACGCGCGCATCAGCACCGGGGCGTCGCAGACACTGGTGGACGTCAGCGAGCCCAACCCGATTCCCATGGACCGCGTCGAGCTGACGGCGGGCGCTGCCGAGTTCACGGCCCGCCGCCTCGGCAACCTCAACGCCCAGCGCATCGTCGTGGACGCGGGTGTGGGGGAGGTCTCCCTCGACTTCACGGGCGAATGGAGGTCGAGCGCCGATGTCGAGGTCGACATGGGTCTCGGAGCGTTGGAGCTCCGACTTCCGCGGGGGCTCGGAGTCTCGCTCGAGAAGGACAGCTTCCTCGCGTCGCTCGACGCTCAGGGCATGGTCAAGCGCGGTGAGTCGTACTACTCGGTCGACTGGGACGAGGCCGAGCATCGCATCCGGATCACCGTCGACGCCGCCTTCGGATCGATCAGGGTGGTCTGGGTCGGGTAGCGCGAGCATCGGGCCGACCCGCTCGAGGTCGTTTTCCACCTCCCGTTTCCACCTCCCGCCCGAACCTTTCTGCGCCCGATCCCGTACTGTAGGATGGAGGCCGAAAGGATGGCCTCAGCGAAGACACTGGAGGTCCAAAAATGATTGCGTCCCTGCTCACCTTCCTCGCCGTCGGCGTGGTTACGCTCATCGTGGCGGGGATCGTGTTCTCGATATTGGGAGCGCTGTTCTCGCTTTCGTTCGGGCTCGCGACGTTCCTGCTCTTCAAGGTCGCGCCGATCATGTTCGTGGGTTGGCTGGTCCTCAAGCTGGTCGACCGCCGGCGCTCGCGCCGATTGAGCGCGGCCGACCGCCGCTGGCTGGAGGACTGACCGAGCGCAGCGGGGCACCGGCGGGGCCGGTGCGCTCCTAGCTAGACCGGGGGGTGATCCGCGGGGCGGGTCGCCCCTCTCTCGTGCGCGATACCCCGCCACTCGAGCGGCGAGGCCAGGGCGGCGGCGACCGCTGACGCCATCCCGAGCTCGGCCGCCGTCGCGCCGCCGCTCCCGCGGACGTCGATTCCCACGGCGCCGAGCGCCCTCAGTGCTTCGGGATAGTCCCGCACGAGCGAGTGCAGGGAGCGTTCGCCGACCTCCTCCGGGTTCGGTCCCCGAGCAACGCGCGGGCGCAAGGTCAGAAGTCGGCCGCGGGGCGCCGCAACGGAGGGCTCATCCGTCTCCCAGCGCGGCGGCCACTCGGGCCGCGATGGCCTCGAGGGCCTTCGCCGCGGGGGACTCCGGATGGGCCAGCACCATGGGCTTCCCCTCGTCACCCGAGATCCGCACCCGCGGGTCGAGCGGAACCGAGCCCAGGTAAGGAATCCCGAGCTCTTCGGCCAGGGCCTCGCCACCCCCCCGCCCGAACACGTCGTGTTCCTCTGAGCAGCTCGGACATACGAAGCCGCGCATGTTCTCGACGATTCCGATTACGGGGGTGTTCACACGCTCGAACATCTTGACGCCGCGCCGCACGTCCCCGGTGGCCACTTCCTGGGGCGTGGTGACCATGACCACTCCGTCGAGGTCGATGGTCTGCACGAGTGAGAGCTGAGCGTCCCCCGTTCCAGGCGGCATGTCCACGACCATCGTGTCCAGCACCCCCCAGGAGACCTGTTCCAGGAACTGCTTCAGGATGCCCGAGATCAGGGGCCCTCTCATAATCGCCGGCTGCTCTTTCTCCAGCAGAAAGCCCAGGCTCATCAGGCGCACGCCGTGCGCCTCGAGGGGCTCGATCATCTCATGACCCTTCTCGCCCGTCACGGCCGGACGTCGGGACTCTCCAAACATGATCGGGATGTTGGGACCGTAGATGTCGGCGTCGAGCAGTCCCACGCGCCGCCCGGATCCGGAGAGCGCCGCCGCCAGGTTGGCAGCGACCATCGACTTCCCCACCCCCCCCTTCCCCGAGCTCACGGCCACGACGTGCGCGACGTCCGGGAGCAGCCCCGGCTTGGGCGTCGGCGCCGGCACCGAACCCGGTTGCAGCCCACGGTGACCCGCGCCGGCACCCGTTCTGCCCTGGGTCTCCGTGTTGGCCTGGGGCAGTTGGACGTTGACCTTCACGCCCGACACGTGCGCCACGCCTGCGGCCGCGGTCCGGGCCTCTTTCACCAGGCCACCGGGGTCGCCGCTCGCGAGCGCGAAGCTGAATCGGACGGCTCCGTCCTCAGCTACCTCGACATCGCGCACGTGTCCCGCAGCGACCACGTCCTGTCCGGTGCGCGGGTCACGCACGGCGGTGAGCGCAGACAGCACGTCTTTTCGTATGGTTTCGGTATCTATGTCGGGTATCCGGTTTGGAGAGCGTCGCGCCTCAGACGGCGACGACCTCGGTGACCTCCGGAACCGAGCTCCGGAGGCGGCGCTCGATGCCCTCCTTGAGGGTGAGCATCGAGATGGGGCAGGATTCACAAGCCCCCATGAGCCTCAACTCGACCACGCCGTCCGGCTCGCGAAAATCGAGGAGCTCGACGTCGCCACCGTCCGATTGCAGAGCCGGCCGAATGCGTTCCAGCACGTCTTCGATTTGGCTGCGAACCGACGTCGAGGTCATGGCCGTCGGATGAAGGAAGGGTCTGGGGCCCACACGGAATCAAGGTATTCCGGCCGAGAGATCGGCGTCAACGGCGCCCTGCGGGGGGCTGGGCGACCGTCCCGGCGGGAATGCGCCCGAGGGACTCCGAGGAGGCCATTGCGCCCGCCGTCGCACTCGGTGAAGATACGGGGCGGACGGGGCGGCGGGCTTGGAATCGCGCCTCTCCCGTGACCCGATCACGAGCCCGAATGGATCAAGAGCCGATTCGTCCATATCCGATTCCGGAGCGGTCACACGACCGTCGGGCTCCCCACCTCATGGATCGTTGGCAAATCGTCGCGCGTCACCGCTGGTTGGTGGCGGGCGTCGCGTTCGCGTCCGTCGCCTTGTCCGCCTGGGTGGTGGGCCAGCGGGCGCCCGTGTACCGCTCCTCGCTGTCGATGCAGGTGAACGACCCCTGGCAGCGGACACGGAGCCTCACGCGCGTGGGAACGATGGCCGCGGCGGACGCGTTCGTCGATCCGATCCAGTCCGAGATCGAGGTGCTGGGCTCGACCCCGATCGCGAGTGCCGTGGTCGACTCGCTCGGGCTTCGTCTGACCTCCGACCCCTCCGGGCCCCACCGCTCTGCGCTTGTGGTGGGCGCGCGGGTCGCGGACGACGTCCACTCCGGCCAGTACTTCCTCGCCTACGACCCGTCCGGGTCGGCCAGATTCGAAGACGGCGAAGGGGCTATCCTGTCGTCGGGCCTCGCGGGAGAGCCCATGGAGGGCGGAGGGATCACGCTGGTGGCGCTTGCGGCCCCGGGTGACGCCGGGCGCTATCCGCTCATGGTCCAACCCCGCGCACAGGCGATCCTCCAGGTGCGTGGCGGGCTCAACGCGATAGCCCGCGAGTCGACCAACATCATCGACGCGTCCTTCACCGGAACCGACCCCGGCCTCTCCGCGCTCGTGCTCGACCAGGCGGCGCTGGCGCTTCGTGAGTACGGAGCGGGGCGCGTG
>JAHEKN010000255.1 GCA_024638305.1 Gemmatimonadota bacterium
GATAGTCGGGATAGTTCGATTGCAGCCGAAAGCCGGGCGCACCGTGACAAAGGAAGGACACGTGGTCGCTCCCACCCGTCTCCTGCGGCCCCGGCACGTCGAGCTCGATCTCACCCGCGATCTCCGTGGGAATCTGAGCGAGCCAATTGGCCAGATGCCCACCGGCCTTCAGGAGTCCCTGCGCCTGGATGTACTCGATCCGCCAGGTACCGTTGTCCTGGTTGAACAGAACCTGGAGGTTTTCCACCACGTCGGGGTGGTCCTCGGTGAACGCACGCGAACCGATGAGCCCACGTTCTTCCCCACCCCAGTGGCCCACCAGGATGGTCCGTCGCGGGCTCGGGTAGGTCTCCTTCAGGATCCTCATCGCTTCTAGCATGGTGATGGTTCCGGTCCCGTTGTCGGTCGCACCGGTCGCTCCATGCCACGAATCCAGGTGCGCGGACAACATCACGTACTCGTCGGGGAGCTCGGTACCCGGGATCTCCCCGATCACGTTGAACATCGGAACTTCCTCGCCCACGTCCGCGTCCGCCTCGACGCGGAGCCGCGGCCCCTGCTCGTTGGCCGCGAGGCGGTGGAGGAGGCCGTTGTCCTCGCAACTCAGGTCGATCGAGACGGCCGTCTCGGTGGAGGCCGCGAAGATCTTGTTCACCCCCCAGCCGCCCGACCAACGAGACGTCAGGATGCCCACCGCGCCAGCCTCTTCGAGACGGCGGTGCGCTTGCGCTCCCCCGCCGAGCGCGGCCAGCCGCCTCTGCCAGGAACGGGCGACGACCGCGTTCTTTTCTTCCATCCGTGCCAGCGTCTCTTCCCGGGCCAAGCGGGCAAGCGCCTGCGGCTCGCGGCAGGTGGTCTCGGGCGCGGAAACCAGAACGAACTTGCCGGCCACGGACTCGAGCCAGGCCTCCGCCTGACCGGCCGACGTGAACTCGGGCACCTGCACCACGTCACCCTCGACGGGCCCATCCGTGCCCGGGCTCCAGGCCATCAACTCCACCTCCAGCGACTGTACGCGCGGAGCGATCAAGTCCGCGTGCAGGATCCCCTGCCGCCACCCCTGCCAGGTGCCGTACTGTTCCCTGCGCGCCTCGACTCCCCAACCCTCGTAGGTCTCCACCAGCCAATCGACCGCATCGTAGAACCCCTGCGTACCCGAGAGCCGGGGGCCGACGTAGTCCATGAGCACCTGAGCCAGCTCCTCGGTGCGCGAGTTCTCCATGCCCACGTCCCACATCCGATGGATCACCGGATCGTCGGTTCGGTGGGTCTGGGCGTTGGCGGGTGCGGCGGCGGCGCCCACGGCGATCAGGGCCGAGGTCAGGGTGCGGATGGCGAGCGAATGCATGGGCTCTCCCGGGTGGTTCGCGTGGCCGCTACGATGGCGAGAAGCGGCGAGATTGCCAACCCGGACGAACTGGAGCCCCGGTCCGTTTCAGCGGACCAACCAGCCGCTCCGCTCCACGCTCCGCGGACGCCCCCCGGCGGGTCCCCGAGCCGGGACCGGCCTAGAGCCCTACCCAGTAGTTGACCTTCACCATGAAGGTGTTCTCGGCGGGGGCGCTCAAGAGCGCGTCCAGATCCCGACGGAACGCGAACTGCCCCGCGCCGATCCGGTCCGCTTGACGCCTCTGCCAAACCAGGAAGATCGTCGACCCCGGTCGGTACTCCCAGCGGAGCACGGCATTGCCGATCAGAGAACGCACGTTGAAGCTCCGGTCGCCGAAACTGCTGTCCGCGATTCCGTCCCCGTCGAAGTCCACGTGGCGGCGTCCGCTCTCGCTCACACACGTGCGCCCACCCACGCAGGCCGCCTGGCCGCCCAGATCGGTGAACGCTCCCTGTTCGAAGGCGTCGAACGAGAACGTCTCCGGCTGGAGGAACTGCTTGTAGCTCACGTAGTCGCCGGACGACAGCAGGGGCTGAGCAAAGAGCTGGAGGCTCAAGTTCGGACTGAACGACACGTCCAGACGGGTTTCCACGGAGAGCTCGGTCCGCTCGAGATCCGCGAACAGGTAGCGCACGCCGTAGGTCGGTGTGAACAGCGGGTCCGAAACCGAGGTCACATATTGGGCCGCGGAGGTGGACGAGCTCCACTTGGGCTGGACCTCCACCTCGACGCGCGGCGACGGCCTGAGCCGCATCTCCATGCCCATCCCAATGCGGGACTCGGAGTCTTCGGCGCCGCGCTCCCAGGAGAGGTTGGGCCCCACGCTGAGCGCTTTCCGCCGATCCGTGTGGATGCCCACGTTGGCCTGGACGGAGCGGGGTGAGACCATCAGCGGTCCGCCCCGGGTGGCCGTCCGGTCCGAGTGCTCCGGCCGAAACGACAAACTGCCGTTGAGGCGCCAGAAGTTCAGGAGCTCGGCGTCGCCCCTCAGGTTGGCCGACCCGCCCACGTGCGCCCGCCCCCACGAGTCCCAGGAGAGGGCATCTCGGAGCGCGTCGTGGCTCCAGTTGTGATAGGTGAAGAAGTTGACGTTGTAGTTCTGGAATAGTTGGCCTGGCTCGATCTCCCGGTACGAGACCCGCAGGCCGGCGTCGAGCACCTCCTGCCGGTTCGAGAATCCGAGGTCGTTGACCTCGAAGCCGGAAGTGACCTGCGCGGCCCAGATGGAACCCGTCCAGTGCTCCCCACGCCGGCGATCCAGCGCCATGCGCCAGTCGATCCCGCTCATCGTGGTCGCGGTCGAGTCCATGCCGAGCCAGCGGGAGTCCGGACGCTGAAAGTAGTGGTTGCTCCGGCGCTGGAGCCCGATGAGGGCGGTCGAGTCGCCCCGGACGTGGCTCCCGGCCAGGTATCCCACGAACGCCCAGGAACGGTCGGCCCACTGGTGCTCCCAGTCGAGACCGACGCTGAACGCGTTCCGGGAGAGGAAGTCGAACGACCCGTCTTCGGGAAGCTCACGGTGGAGCGCCGTCACGATCCCGCCGATGGTGGACGCGCCGCCGTTGAAGTCCTGCGCCAAGCGAACGACGCCGTACTCGGTGCGCGGCTCGACCAGGAACGATTGATAGCGATTCTCGTCCTCGAAGAACGCGGTCCCCTGCTCACCTTGGGTCACCGCGGCGAGCGCCCCGATGGAGAGGCCGCCGGACGTGCGGCCGGTAAGCTTGGTGGCGCCCAGAATCGTCGCAGCATCCGGAACGTCCACCGCGGCCGCTCCTCCGGGCGTTCTCCCTTGCGGCCTCCGCCCCACCCGGCGGCTGTAGAACAGCGAGTTCCTCATGCCGGAAAGGGAGAAGTCGAGCACGCGCGCGTCCTCCACGAAGAACGGCCGGCGCTCCTGGAAGAAGGTCTCGAAGGCGGACAGGTTGATAACGGCCGGGTCGGCCTCCACCTGCCCGAAGTCCGGGTTGATGGTCGCGTCGAGCGTGAACTGGGGCCCGATGCCGAACCGCAGATCGGTGCCGACGCGAGCGAACCTCTCCGACCCGTCCCGAAAGGGATCACCCTCTACGGCCGGTCCGCTGTACGCGCTGCTCAGCGCGTAGGGGCGCACCTCGATCCGACGGGAGCCGCTCGTCGCCTGGACGTCTTCGAGGATGGCAAACTGGGAAACGACGCCCCGCTGCGTCCTCGAAATCAGGCGGTACTGGCTCACCTCGTTCGTGCGCAGCCGCTGGCGGTTGAAGTTGACGCCCCAGGGCCGTGGCTCCGAAGACGCCTCGAATCGGATCTGAGAGAGCGGGATCCGCATCTCGACGCTCCATCCGAGGGAGTCGATCCGCACCGCGGACTCCCAGACGGCGTCCCAGGCGTCGTCCCCCCTGTTGTCGTCGTAGAGATACTCGTCACGCTGGACGTTGGCGGCGCTGACCCGAAAGACGTATCCAGTGCGGCGGTCCAGGTTCGGATCCAGGCCGACTTCGAAGTAGTCGTATTGGCCCTGCTGGTCGCGCCGCACCAGTTGGCGGGCGATGGTTTCGGGCTCGCTGTCGTAGAGGCGGGCCGCGATGAACAGCGCCTCCTGGTCGAACAAGAGCCGCACTTCGGTCTGCTCCCGGGCGGGTCCGCCCTCGACCGGCTCGCGCTGAACGAATCCGGTCAGCGGCGACACCGTCTGCCATCCGACCTCTGTCAGATCACCGTCGACGGTGATGTCCGCGCGGCCCGGGACCCGGTCGGCCTCGGGGCTGGCGGATGCCACGGGGTAC
>JAHEKN010000256.1 GCA_024638305.1 Gemmatimonadota bacterium
GATACGTGGACGGTCGTCCGAGCACCCTCGCGCGCCTGGCGGGACTGATCTCGAGCCTCGAGGCAACCGGGACGGAAGCAGTCCCCGTACTGGCCGGTGATTTCCTGAGTCCGTCCGCGCTCGGCGAGGCGCCCGTGGACGGGGAACGCCTCAAGGGCCGGCAGATGGTGGACGTCCTCAACCGCGTCGGGATTCGTTACGTGACCCTCGGCAACCGCGAGTTCGACCTCGATCGAGAGGAGCTTCGCGCACGGCAGCGGGAGTCGACGTTCGGGTGGCTGGCCGCCAATCTACAGGGGACGGACACGGGAGAGCTTCTGGAGGGTCTCGGCGCCTGGGACACCGTGCGCGTTCGGTCTCCGAGCGGAGCCGAGCTGGTCATTGGCCTGATCGGACTCACCTTCACGGATGTCGGATCCACCGCGGATTGGGTGCGAGCGCAGGACCCACTCGCGGTCATGCGTGAGGCATTCCCCGCCCTCGAGGGCATTTCCGACGTCCAGGTGGCGCTGACCCACCTTCCGCTCGACCTGGACCGCGAGCTCGCGCGAGCCTTCCCGGGGCTCGATCTGATTCTGGGCGGTCACGAGCACGACGGCCACGACGTCCGACCTGGCCCCGGACTGGCCCGCATCACCAAGGCCCGGGCCAACGCCGAGACGGCCTGGGTCCATCGCCTGCGGGTCGACCCGCGAACAGGCGCGCTGTCGGTCGAGAGCGAGCAGGTCGACCTGACGGGCGAGGGTCAGCGCGACATCCGTCCGGACTCGGCCATTCAACGGCGCGTGGAAGAGTGGTTCGACCGCGCGTTCGTGGCGTTCGCAGCGGTGGGCATCCGGCCGCGGGAGATCGTGGGCGAGGTCCCGCAGCTGGACGGTCGCGAGAGCACGGTGCGGTTCGGTCCCAGTCGGCTGACCGGCCTGATCGCCCAGGCGATGCTGCGCTGCGACGGAGGTGGAAGTGGGTCGCCTCGGATCGCTCTCTACAACAGCGGCGGCATTCGCGTGGACGATGTCCTCGGACCGGGCACCATCACCGAGTACGACGTGCTCCGCGTCCTGCCGTTCGGGGGCGCGGTGGTGCGGGTCGACGTGCCGGGATCGGTGGTGAGCGCGCTGCTGGACCACGGGCGAGCCGCGGACGCGTCCGGGGCCGGGAGCTTTCTGCAGACCAGTGAAAACGTGACCGGGTCAGTGGCCGCATGGAGTGTCGACGGTGCCCCGCTGGACCCGCTGGCCCGTTATACGCTCGTGGTGAACGACTTCGTGGCCGGCGGATACGAATCGCCGGGCGTTCCTATCGACCGGGCGCACCCCTGGGACACCATCGCAGAGATGAGGCTCGCCCTCATCGGGGCGATCCGGGGCGATACCATGCTCAGCGGTTGTCTTCCGCCCGCGTGAGTCGGCAGCGCGACCCGCCCGATCGGCGGGCCGCGCCCTCCTGTTAGGGAGCCGACGATCGATCGATCACGACACCCACGCCGAGCGAGAGTGTGAACTCGTTCATCTCCGCGTCGAACCAGCGTCGGTAACCGGCCTCGAGATTGACGGCGACCTGCGGCCGAGCGAGGTGCCGGAGTCCCACACCGGCCCCCGCACCGAACTCCGTTTCGGAGTCGCTGCCCCCGCTTCCTCGCACCAGGGCTCCCTCCCCGAAGAAGTAGGCCGAGCTCTCCTCAGCTCCGCGCACCAGGTACTTCACGCGGCCCGCGGCGTCGAGAATGCTGAAGCTCGAGCCATCCGACGACGATCGCCGGAACCCCAGGCGCGGCTCGAACGCCGCGCCCGAGGACCCGAACAACGTCGCGTAGACCACGGCGGATCCTCCAAATCCTCCGCCTGGCAGCGCGATCGTCGTGACGGTTCCGCCTCCGTCCCTCAAGATCGACAGACCCCCCTGGGTCCCGATCTCGACCGTCGTTCCCGATTGGGCGTAAGCCGTCCCGGGTGCCGTCGCGAGGAGGAGCGCGACGCTCAACAGGCTGGTAAGGGTTTTCATCCGTACCTCCGTTCCGTGAGGAGTGTGGGCTACCAGCCCATCGAATCTCCCCTGGAACGGGGTCCGGCCGTCTACGCAGGAATACCTATCTCACGGGTCCAATTTACCGAGTCGTCACGCGCTCCTGCGTAGGCATGCCGCTCGGAGAACGCACCTGCAGCTCGAAAAACGTACCTGCCGCTCGCATGGGATTCCGTCTGTACCCGGTCGGGCCCAGGCTACGCGTCCCCCGGACCGTCGGATCCTCCTCAGCGTGACACCGGACGCGGGCCTGCCTTCCACACATCCTCGTAGACCCAGGGCCGGTCGCCATAGGGTCGCTGCCGCGGCCAGAGCTCGTCCAGGGTCATCCCGTCGTAGAGAACCCCTCCCTTCATGACCATCTCGATGTCGGTGGTGTTGCGGATGTCGTCGAGCGGGTTCGAGTTCAGGATCATCAGGTCGGCCAGCTTGCCCACCGCGAGCGACCCCACGTCCTGGTCGGCGCCCAGGAAGTAGGCTCCGTCCTTACTCGCGAGCTCGAGGGCGCCCAGGGGTCCCATGGCCTCTGCCGCCATCCACACCTCCCAGTGGGACGCGATGCCGTGCTGTTGGCCGTGGGCGCCGATGGCCCCGTGGCCGCCCTCCGCGATGATGTCCGCCAGGACCTGAGCCATCATGGGGAAGCTGTAGTCGGTGCGCGGCCGCTTGTACGGGCGACGCGCGTGCGGGACCAACTGCTTCCACGGCATCCAGAGCCGCAGCTTCTCGTCCCTCCAGACATCCGATTCCTGGAAGAACCATTCGTCGTTCCAGGGCCCCGGGCCGCCAACCACGAAGGTCGGCGAGTACACGGTGTTGGCCCGGCCGAAGAATCGTGTGGCGTCCGAGTACATCGGCACATAGCTGATGGGGTGCTCCCAGGCGGTTTGGCCATCCATGATCATGCTGAGGTTGTAGGCCAGATCGCCCCCCTCCGCGGTGACCATCAGCCCCCGTCGGCGCGCCACGTCGGAGACCCACTGCCGCTGGTCACGCCGGGGCTGCATGTACTGCTTGAGCGACACGGCGCCCCACGATTGCAGCCGCGCGATGTTGTCCTCGGTGACCTCGTAGCTCGATAGCTCGTTCTGCCGGGCGGCGTCGCCGCGATAAAGCGGATCGCCGGTGCTGAACGTGCGCGGCCCGATGAGCGTCCCGGCCTCGATCATGAGCGCCGGTGGGAAGACGTCCTGCGACCACTGCGAGTTGTCCAGGTTGGTGGTCACGCCGTACGCGAGCGGTACGGCCGCCTCGAAGGCCTTGGTGGGAATGATGCCCCGGTACTCGCGGAAGAAGTGCGAGTGCATGTCGACGAATCCGGGGATCACGGTCTTGCCCGCGCCGTCGACCACCCGGTCGGCGCCAGAGGTCTCGCACTCACCGAGCGCGCCCAGGCAGGTGATGCGGCCGTTCGTGGCCACGAGCACGCCCCTGTCGATCACCCCGCGGTCCTCGAGCGTCACGATGCGGGCGCCCGTGACCGCCACGGTTCCCTGCGCGAGCGACCCCCGCGGGATCTCGAGCTCGATCTGGACCGTGTCCGTCGTCTCGGCCGCCACGTCGTGCGCGTAGTACGTGGCCCCGCTCCCGAACTCGACCGTGCCCGCGTTCCGCCAGCTCGGATACAGTCCGCCGCGCTTCGAGAGCTGCCGCACCGGGAGCGTCCCGTTCTTCTTGTCCACGCGAACGGGCTCCCCACCGGCGATCGGGATCGGCACCAGGTAGACGTTGTCGCCCTCGTTGAACGCCGCCCGCCGTCCGTCCGGAGACACCACGATCTCGTCCGCGTAGGGCAAGACCAGATGGACCCGGCGGTCGCTGCCGTCGCGGGCCACGGAGACGAGGCGCGTCGAATCCGCGCGGCTCACCCCCATCTGCGGGAAGTAGATCCGTCCGCCGGGCCCGAACGTGGGACGGGCGAACTGTGTGCGGGTCGAGAGGGTCGGTCCCTCGATGCGCACCACCGGCCGGCCCTCTCCGCCGGCCGCCGGGAACAACACCACGTCGTACCAGGGGTTGTGCGACATCGTACGGTGACGAGCCGTCGCCCCCGATCCCCGCGTGGCCAGGATCTCGCTCCCGTCCGGACTCCAGCGCGTGTGCGAATACTCCCCATGCTCGC